>NZ_CP128595.1:1508333-1810000 GCF_030444335.1 Polaribacter huanghezhanensis
TATTTTTAGAAAAGCAGAAACTCTCTTTTTTTGAAATGACTGTTGGAATGGCATTTGATTATTTCGCAACCAAAAAGGTTGATATTGCAATTGTTGAAGTCGGTTTGGGAGGAAGATTAGATTCAACAAATAGTATTACACCCGAAGTTTCTGTAATTACCAATATTGGGTTGGATCACACGCAATTTTTAGGGGAAACACTTCAAGAAATTGCCTTTGAAAAAGCAGGAATTATTAAAAACAACATTCCTGTTATCATTGGAGAAAGACAAAAAGAAGTTGAGGACGTTTTTATAGAAAAAGCAAAAGAAGTAAAAACGGATCTCTTTTTTGCCTCAGATTTTTCTCAAAATTATAAAACAGATTTATTAGGAGATTATCAACAAAAGAATGTAAAAACAGCAGCTTTAGCAATTCGTAAATTAACTACTTTTAAAGTAAAAGAAAATCATATTGAAAAAGGGTTTTTGAATGTTGTAAAGAATACAGGTTTAAGAGGACGGTGGCAAATTTTACAAGAGTTACCAAAAGTGATTTGTGATACAGCACATAATAAAGAAGGTTTGTTGTTGACAATGCATCAGCTTACAAAAGAAAAGTACAACAACTTACATATTGTTTTAGGAGTTGTTTCTGATAAGAAATTAGAGGATGTTTTAGGGTTGTTTCCTAAAAAGGCTCATTATTATTTTTGTCAACCTAATATTCCAAGAGCTTTAAATGTATCTGATTTACAAGAAAGAGCTAAGGAATTTAAGCTGTTTGGACAGAAATATAGTTCTGTAAATGAGGCATATAAATCAGCAAAAGAAAACTCAGAAAAAGAAGATGTAATTTATATTGGAGGAAGCACATTTGTAGTTGCTGAAGTTTTATAAAAAAAAGTAAATAAATTTTTGCAGGATGTAAAAACTGTTTTATATTTGCAACCGCTTAGGGCAATTAGCTCAGTTGGTTCAGAGCATCCCGATTTTATCGGGAGGGTTAGAGTTTCCGAAAAATTGGAACACGTTCGAATTCATTATTACCCATGAGATTCCATCTCGAAAAGGAATTAAAAAAATATTCGGGCAATTAGCTCAGTTGGTTCAGAGCATCCCGATTTTTATCGGGAGGGTAGGGAAACGAAATACCTCGAATCCTTCATTACCAATTAGATTCCGTATCGAAAAGGAATTAAAAAATATTCGGGCAATTAGCTCAGTTGGTTCAGAGCACCTCGTTTACACCGAGGGGGTCGGGGGTTCGAATCCCTCATTGCCCACAAAAACTCCTTCGTTAATTCGTTGGAGTTTTTTTTGTTTTTACTTTTATGATTTATACTGTTTACATTTTATTTAGTGAGAAAAGAAACCGCTATTATATTGGTTGTACATCAGATTTAACGAAGCGTTTAGTAAGACATCGACAGAAAAGTAAAGGTTTCACTGGTTCTGCTAGTGATTGGGAGCTGAAATATAAAGAAGAGTTTAGTAGTAAAGAGGCTGCTTATCAAAGAGAGCGGGTGATAAAAAAATGGAAAAGTAGGAAAAAAATTGAACAATTAATAGCTGAGAATTAGCTCAGTTGGTTCAGAGCATCCCGATTTTTATCGGGAGGGTCGGGGGTTTCCGAAATATCGGAACACGTCGAATCCCTCATTGCCCACGAAAGCTTCATAAGAAATTATGGAGTTTTTTTGTTTTTAGTCTTGTTATATTGGTTTTCTTTTTTTGTATTTTCGTAAATTGAAAAAGAAATTTAATTTAAACTTAATTAATGGAATTTGAATTCCTAAAAAATAAAAAAATATTAGTTACTGGTGGTGCTGGTTTTATCGGTTCCAATCTTTGCGAAGCTTTATTAGCAATGGATAATGAAGTAGTCTGTTTAGATAATTTTGCCACAGGAAAAAGAGAAAACTTAAAAACATTTGAGGGAAATCCCAACTTTATTTTAATAGAAGGTGATATTAGAGATTTGCAGGCTTGTAGAAAAGCAGTCAAAGGTGTTGATTATGTTTTGCATCAAGCAGCATTAGGATCTGTACCCAGATCAATTAAAGATCCAATTACATCAAATGAGGTAAATATTGGAGGGTTTTTAACTATGTTGGTGGCATCTAGAGACGCAAAAGTAAAACGCTTTGTGTATGCGGCTAGTTCATCAACCTATGGAGATTCTAAGTTGATGCCTAAGATAGAGGAAGTAATCGGGAGACCATTATCGCCTTATGCAGTTACTAAATACGTTAATGAGTTGTATGCAGATGTGTTTTCCAAAACCTATGGACTAGAAACAATCGGGTTGCGTTATTTTAATGTGTTTGGAAGAAGACAAGATCCGAATGGTGCCTACGCAGCGGTAATTCCGAAATTTGTGAGTCAGTTAATGAAAGGAGAATCTCCAGTGATTAACGGCGACGGAAATTATTCTAGAGACTTTACCTATATAGATAATGTAGTACAAGCGAACTTATTAAGCTTGATTACAGAAAATGAAGAAGCTTTGAATACAGTCTATAATGTGGCCTACGGAGATAGAAACACCTTGAATGAGCTAATGAAGTATTTAAAAGAATACTTATCTGAGTTTGATTCAAAAATTGCAGGTATTGAAGTAGTTTACGGACCGAATAGAACTGGGGATATTCCACACTCACACGCTAGTATAGAAAAAGCAAAAAAGAATTTAAACTATAATCCTAAACATTCATTACAACAAGGCTTAAAAGAAGCTGTTACTTGGTATTGGGGAAATTTGGAGTAGTTTATAAACGGTGAATGGTGTAAGGTGAACAGTAGTTTATAATAAAGAAATAAAATATGATATTGTCATATCGGGATTTGGATGTTTGGAAGAATGCTATGAGTTTGGTAGAAGCTGTGTATAAAACGACTGTTGATTTTCCAGCAGAAGAAAAATATGGATTAACATCACAAATTAGAAGATGTGTAGTTTCTATTCCGTCAAATATCGCTGAGGGATTTATGAGAAAAAGCACCAAGGAATATATTCAAATTTTTTATATTTCACTAGGGTCTTTAGGAGAATTGGACACACAACTTGAAATCAGTAATCGACTAAAGTATATGTCAAACCAAGAAAGTTTAAATAATCAAATTTTAATAATAAGAAAACAATTATATGGTTTGGTTAAAAGTTTAAAAAATAAATTATAAAAGAAGTGTAGATTATCGAACACATAATCTGGGTCACGATTATAAATATGAAATGAAAAATAATACACAAAATAAAACCGCCCACCAATCACCGTGCACCACCAATCCTCGTATAGCGATTATCGGTTTAGGTTATGTTGGCTTGCCATTGGCAAGATTGTTTGCCACTAAATATGCTGTTGTTGGATTTGATATTAACAAAGAAAGAGTAACTGAAATAATGTCTGGAACAGATGCTACCTTAGAAGTATCAGAAGTAGTTTTACAATCTGTTTTGAAAGAAAAAAGTAATTCTGAATTAGGATTATACTGTTCAACAAATACAAAAGATATTGAAGATTGTGATTATTATATTATTACAGTCCCAACTCCTGTAGATAAAAATAATAGACCAGTTTTAACTCCTTTAATTAAAGCAAGTGAAACAGTTGGAAGGGTTTTGAAAAAAGGAGATATTGTAATTTATGAATCTACGGTATATCCTGGTGCAACCGAAGAAGATTGTGTGCCAGTATTAGAAAAAATATCAGGTTTGACTTTTAATAAAGATTTCTTTGCTGGATACTCTCCGGAAAGAATTAATCCAGGAGATAAAGAACACACCGTAGAAAAAATTTTAAAAGTAACTTCAGGTTCTACTCCAGAAATTGGAAAAAAAATTGATAATCTTTATAAATCTGTCATTACCGCTGGAACACATTTAGCTCCGACCATCAAAGTTGCAGAAGCTGCTAAAGTAATTGAAAACTCTCAGCGCGATATCAATATTGCTTTTGTAAATGAGTTGGCTAAAATATTCAATTTAATGAATATCAATACTCATGATGTGTTAGAAGCTGCCGGTACCAAATGGAATTTTTTACCATTTAAGCCAGGGCTAGTTGGGGGGCATTGTATTGGTGTAGATCCTTATTATTTAGCGCAAAAAGCGCAAGAATTTGGATATCACCCAGAAATTATTTTAGCAGGGAGGCGTTTGAATGATAGTATGGGAAGTTATATTGCTTCTGAAGTAATTAAGTTAATGCTTCAGAAAGACATAGCAATTAAAAACGCTGAAATTTTAATTTTAGGGATTACTTTTAAGGAGAATTGTCCAGATATTAGGAACACCAAAGCTGTAGATGTTATAAATTCTTTAATTGAATATGGAGTTGATGTAACGATTTATGATCCATGGGTTAATAAAGAAGAGGTAAGAAAAGAATATCATTTAGAGGCATTAAATAAATTACCAAATCAAAAATTTGACGCCATCGTTTTAACAGTAGCTCATCAAGAGTATGCTGAAATAGATTATTTGAAACTGAGAAAAAAGAATTCTATAATTTATGATGTAAAAAATAAATTACCAGAAAAAGTAAAAAATAAAACCTTGTAACATAGGAAGGGTGACAATGACGATGATGATGACAATGACGATGACGAAATTCAGGTCATAGGCAAAGGTCTTCATTATAAAAAATAAAAATAAAAAATGCGTAATTTTCGAGAATATGATGTTTGGCAAGATGCTGTTGTGTTGGTCGATGTAGTTTATGAAGTATTAAAATCATTTCCAACTGAAGAAAGATTTGTTTTGGTTCCTCAAATGAGTCGGAGCGCAATTTCAATTCCATCTAATATTGCAGAAGGAGCTTCAAGAGATTCAGAAAAAGATTTTAGAAGATTTATTATAATTGCATTGGGATCGGCACATGAATTAGAAACACAAATTATAATTGCAACAAAAAGAATGTATATATCAGAAAGAGAAAGTACAAAGCTAATTTCTGATACTCAAAGCATACAAAAAAGATTACATGGATTAAAAAAGAAGTTAGATAAATGACAATGACAATGACAATGACAATGACAATGACAATAACTAAGACGAAGACGAAATCAAGGTCATCGTCATAGTCAAGAGTCATAGTTATAGTAATAATTTAAAAAGGATGAATAAAAAAAACTTTGCACTGATTGGAGCCGCAGGATATATTGCTCCAAGACATTTAAAAGCGATAAAAGAAACGAACAATAACTTGATCGCTGCACTTGATAAATTTGATAGCGTGGGAATTATGGATAGTTACTTCCCAAATGCAGATTTCTTCGTAGAATTTGAGCGTTTTGACCGTCATATAGAGAAGCTGAAAAGAAAAGGAACACTTTTGGATTATGTGAGTATTTGCACTCCTAATTATTTACACGACTCTCATATTAGAATGGCATTGCGAAGTGGAGCAGATGCAATTTGTGAAAAACCATTAGTGCTAAATCCTTGGAATGTAGATGCTTTAGCTGATATAGAAAAAGAATCTGGGCAAAAAATTTACACGATATTACAATTGCGATTACACCCAAGCATCATCGCGTTAAAACAAAAAATAGATTCAGAAAAGAAAGATGCCAAATACGATGTTGATTTAACTTATATTGCTTCAAGAGGCAACTGGTATGCTGTTTCATGGAAAGGAGATGAGTCTAAATCAGGAGGAATTGCTACCAATATCGGTGTACATTTTTATGACATGCTTTCTTGGATATTTGGAGAAGTGCAAGAAAATAATGTTCATTTACGAGAGAAAAATAAAGCAGCTGGGTACTTAGAATTTGAAAAAGCAAGAGTTCGTTGGTTTTTGTCTATTGATGAAACTGATTTGCCTATTGATATAAGAAAAAACGGACAAAGAACCTATCGTTCTATTACTGTTGATAATGAAGAAGTGGAATTTAGTTCTGGGTTTACAGAGTTGCATACGAAAAGTTATCAAGAGATTTTAAAAGGAAATGGATTTGGATTACAAGAAGCAAAACAATCGATTGAGATTGTTCATGAAATACGAAATAATTCTTTAATATCATCAGGGAATAAGCACCCGTTTATCAATTAAGTGTTTTATATTTGAAAAAAAACAATGAAAATAGGAATTACTTTTAGTGCCTTTGATTTATTTCACGCCGGACACGTTAAAATGTTGGAAGAAGCAAAACATCAATGCGATTACTTAATTTGTGGAATTCAAACAGATCCAACCTTAGATAGACCAGAAAAGAATAGGCCTGTACAGTCAGTAGTTGAAAGATATATTCAATTAAAAGGTTGTAAATATGTAGATGAAATTGTGCCTTATGCAACAGAACAAGACTTAGAAGATATCTTACGTTCTTTTAAAATAGATGTTCGTATTATTGGTGATGAATATGCAAATAAGAAATTTACAGGAAGAGAGTATTGTGAAGAAAAGGGAATTCAGTTATATTTTAATAAAAGAGAACATCGATTTTCAAGCAGTAAATTAAGAAAAGAAGTGCAAAAAAAAGAAAATTTAAAGAGTAAAGAATAAATAAATGAATATTACTATTGTAGGTTCAGGATATGTGGGTTTAGTGTCGGGAACTTGTTTTGCTGAAATGGGAAACAAAGTAACTTGTGTTGATATAGATAAAGTTAAGGTTCAAAAATTAAAACAAGGTATTTTACCAATTTTTGAACCAGGTTTAGAAACGATGGTTATAAAAAACATTCACAATAAAAATTTATTTTTTACAACAAATGTATCCCAGGCGATATCGAATGCTGAAATTGTTTTTATTGCTGTTGGGACCCCGATGGGAGAAGATGGGGGAGCAGATTTGCAATATGTATTGGCTGTGGCAAAATCGATTGGTATGGCTATGAAAAAAAGATTGGTAGTTGTTGATAAATCAACCGTACCTGTTGGAACTGCTGATAAAGTTAAAGAAATCATTCAGATCGAACTAAATAGAAGAGGAGAACATATCGAATTTGATGTAGTATCTAATCCTGAATTCTTAAAAGAAGGAGCTGCAATTAATGATTTTATGAAACCTGATCGGGTAGTAATTGGAGCTGAATCAGATTTTGCGTTTCATTTAATGAAGCAGTTATATGCTCCTTTTTTTAGAACTCATGATCGTTTTATCATGATGAATATTCGTTCAGCAGAAATGACAAAATATGCTGCCAATGCCATGTTGGCAACAAAAATTTCATTTATGAATGAAATCGCTAATATTTGTGAAAGAGTAGGTGCAGATGCAAATCAAGTAAGAGTTGGTATTGGTTCTGACAAAAGAATAGGCTATGATTTTATTTATCCTGGAATTGGTTATGGAGGAACATGTTTTCCAAAAGACATATCAGCTTTGATTCAGTTAGGAAAAAACAATGGATATGAACCAGCATTAATTTCGTCTGTTGAAATGGTTAATAATAAGCAAAAAGAGCTTTTTTTAAATAAAATTTTAGAGAGATTTGGTGAAAATTTATCAGATAAAGCATTTGCAGTTTGGGGATTGTCTTTTAAGCCTGAAACGGATGATATGAGGGAAGCCCCATCAACGTTTATCATTAAGGAATTAAAGAAAAGAGGAGCAACTATTAGGGCATATGACCCAAAGGCAATGAATCAAGCAAAAGACTATTATTTAAAAGAGTGTGATGTTTTTTATGGTAAGGAAAAATATGAAACTTTAGATAATGCGAATGGGTTGATTTTGTTGACAGAGTGGAAAGAATTTCGTTCTCCAGATTTCAATGAAATCAAAAAAAGATTAGAGCATCCAATAATATATGATGCTAGAAATCAATATAATGTTTTTGAATTATCAGAAAAAGGTTTTGAATATTATCAAATGGGAAAAGATTAGTTGTAAAAAAGTAAAATGATCTCTTTTTATAAGTGATATCACAGTTTTTAAAGTAATGGATACCAAAAGAATTGCAAGGAAAAGAAAAATAAAAAATAAAAGAGAAATTGTTGAATATTGCTGTTTTTTTATTGGAGATATATGGGGTTAAAAAAAGCACATGAAACAAGCAATTGTTTTTGATGATACAAATCAATACTGTATATTTGTCCTTGACAAAATGAAATTTTAATTTACAAAAAAGTTAAAATTATTTCGGTTAGTATAATAAATTTTAATAAAATGAAAAAGAGAAGTCACCTGTTCCTAATTATATTTTTATGTTTTTTTACATCTATAGTATTAGCTCAAGATATTAGTCAGTTAAAAAATATAAATATAAGTAACCTGTCTGATGATCAAATTGAATCGTATTGGAATTCTATACAGAAAAAAGGGTATACGATGGAACAGGTTGAGCTTTTGGCGGAAACTCGAGGGGTTTCATCGATTAAAATAGCTGAATTTAAAAGAAGAGTTAATAATTTAAATACTTCTTCAAAACCAAAAGATAAAAAAGACGATACTGTAGATAAAGATAACGCTAATGATTCTTTTGGGTTAAAAGGCGATGAAGATTTTGATAAGGAAAAACCAAAAGAATTATTATTTGGGTTTGATTTTTTTAACAATCCAAAAATCACTTTTACTCCAAATATTAATATTGCAGTTCCAGAGAATTACCAACTAGGTCCTGGAGATGAATTGATAATTGATTTATGGGGGGCAACAGAGTTAACTTACAAATCTATAGTTAATAACCAAGGGAATATAAAGGTTGAAGGAGTTGGTCAAATTTATGTGAATGGATTTACCATTGAAAATGCCAGTAAAAAAATCATCTCTAAATTAAAAAAGAAACATGCAGGTATTGGAGCTTCATCTAGTAGCTACAATAAGATAAATACGAATATTACGGTTTCTAAAATAAGAACAGTTCAAATAAATATTATTGGAGAAGTTAAAGTTCCAGGAACCTATTCGCTAAACTCTTTGTCTACAGTATTAAACGCTTTGTATGTGGCTGGAGGCCCAACGAAAACCGGTACTTTTAGAGAGGTGAAATTGGTCAGAAAAGGAGAAGTAGTAGGTGTGTTAGATATTTATAATTACTTATTGAAAGGTTCTCAAAAAGGAAATTTAAAACTTCAAGATCAAGACGTCTTGTTGGTGGGTTCATATCAAAACCTAGTTACTGTGGAAGGGGCTGTTAAAAGGCCTGGTATTTATGAATTAAAAAAAGGCCAAACACTTGATGATTTAATTCAATACTTTGGAGGATTTACGCCTGAAGCTTATACAGATTTATTGGTTTTAGAACGTGTTAATGGTAAGCAAAAGGAGGTAAAAGAAGTACAAATACAAGATGCTAAAAATTTCTTAATTAAAGGAGGAGATAAATTAATTGTTCAAGAAGTTGTAGATAAATATAAAAATAAAATATCCTTAAAAGGAGAAGTGTATAGACCAGGTAATTATGAATTACTTGAAAACATGACGCTTAAAAGTTTAATTGAAAAAGCAGAAGGGGTTACACCTGAAGCTTTTTTATCTAGAGGTTTATTAGTTAGAGCTTTTGATGATACAAATAAGCAGAATATCGCTTTTTCTGTTTTAGATATTTTGAATGGTAAAACGTCTATTGTGTTAAAGGCAAATGATGAAATACGAATTTTTAATAAACAAGATTTACGAGAAAAAAGAACAATATCAATTGATGGAGCCGTTAATAACCCCGCTACATTCGACTTTATTGGTAAGTTGCAGATTGAAGATGTAATTGCCATGTCTGGAGGTTTAACAGAAGGGGCAGACCCGCAAGTAGTACACGTTTCAAGAAGGTTAAAAGATGGTAGCTTTAAAACCTTGAGCAAAAACTTCACAATTTCTTCACAAACAAATTTAGTACTTAACGATGGAAAACCTTTTTATATTGAGCCGTTTGACATAATCAATGTTAGGTATTTAAAAGGGTATGCTTCCCAAAAAAAAGTAATTGTAAAAGGAGAAGTTAAGTACCAAGGTTCTTATGTGTTGATAAATAAAAATGAACGAATTTCTGATTTAATTAAAAGAGCAGGAGGGTTAACACCATTTGCCTATGTTAAAGGAGCAACACTTGTTAGGGAAAACGAAGAAGAATCTGTTAGGAAGCAAGAAGAACTATTAAAAAAAATAAACGAAAAGGATTCAATTACGAACAATGAAAAAAAATTAGAGAGAGAAAAAGATGGATTTAAAATTGGGATTGATTTAGATAAGATTTTAAATAGAGGTGGAGCGGGGACAGATATTGATTTGTTCTTAGAAGAGGGAGACGAATTACTAATTCCGTCAGAAAAACAGACAATTGAAGTAAGAGGGGAAGTGTTATCGCCTGCTTTAATCCATTATAAACATGGCAAAGGTTTAAAGTCATATGTGAACAATTCAGGAGGGTTTTCTCAAAAGGCAAAAAAATCTAAAATCTTTGTGGTGTATAGTAATGGAGATATAAAAGCAGTGAGAAGTTTTTTGTTTTTTAGAACTTATCCTAAATTAGAGCCAGGGGCCATTATATTTGTTCCTTCAAAAACAGAAAGTAAAAATCAATTAAGTACTCAGGAAATTTTAGGGATTACTTCAAGTATTGGTACAATAGCTTTGATTATACAATCTTTAAAAAAATAAGGATAGGCTTTTAAGTATTTTAAAATTATTCAAATGAAAAAACAGCTAAAAACAACTGATATGCCTTCTGAAAACCAAGAAGAAGACACTATTGACATCATTGCCTTATTAAAAACGATTTGGATAAGTAGAAAATGGATTCTAAAAACAGTCTTCGTTTTTATGTTATTAGGGCTGTTTGTGGCTGTTTTCTCTAAAGATGAATATACCGCTTCTACCACTTTTGTTCCGGCTAATCAAGGGGAGGGCACAAAAGGAAGCCTAGGAAGTTTGGCGTCTTTAGCAGGTATTAGTTTAGGGGGAGCTAATGCTGGCACCGAAATTTCACCAGAATTATATCCACAAATAGTAAAAAGCATTCCTTTTCAACTAGAGCTTTTAGACACCAAGCTAACTATAGATGGGCAAGAGAAACCAGTATCATACAAAGAGTATTACGATATTATTTATAGTGCAGGGGTATTAGGGAATATTAAAAAATATACAGTAGGGTTACCAGCTGTTATTCTTTCTTTATTTAGGGTAGATGCTAAAGAAGAAGAAACATTTTTTCAAGAAAATCAAATACTTTCTCTCTCTCAAGAGAATAGTGATTTAATTAAGCAATTGACAGCCCAAATAAGTTTGGAAGTAAATGATAAAGAAGGTTTTGTTACTATTTCAGCAACGCTACCAGAGGCTACCGCAAGTGCTCAGTTAACTTTAAAAGCTCAGACACTATTGCAAGACTATGTGCTAAAATTCAAAACTCAAAAAGCTATTGAACAGTTGCATTATATTGAAGATCGGTATTTGGAAAAACAGCAAGAGTTTACTAAAATAAAAATAGAATTTGCTCGTTTTCAGGATCAGAATAATGCGGTCAATACAGCTTTGGGAAAAATCAAACTATTACAGTTGCAATCTGACTATGATCTCGTTTTTTCAGTGTATACTGAATTAGCAAAACAATTAGAAACACAACGTTTACAAGTAAAAAAAGACACCCCATTATTCACTGTTTTAAAACCGGTAAACATCCCAATAGAAAAGTCAGCGCCTAAAAGGTTTTTAATCTTAGTCGTTTACTCGTTTTTAGGACTGGTACTAAGCATAGGATATGTTTTAGTAAGGCCTATTGTTTTAAATGTAAAAAAAGACTTTATTAATTAGCCTTTTTTAACTATTGTCCTTTAAACTCTTATTATGATAGATGTTATTTCTAAAAATTGGTTTGTTTTGTGCACAAAACCTAGAAATGAGTTAAAGGTAAAAGAGCGTCTGACATCCATTGGAATAGAGGCCTATACGCCTACCAGAATTGAGGTTCGTCAATGGTCGGATCGTAAGAAAAAGATATTGGTGCCTTTGTTGCCATCGATGGTCTTAGTGAGTTTGTTAGAGAAGCAAGTAGATCAGGTATTTGAAGTGCCAGGAGTTGTTCGGTATTTGTTTGAACACGGCAAGCGTGCCAAGGTATCAAATCAAGAGGTATTGGCAATGCAACGTTATTTAGAAAACACCTACCAGGCAACCCAAAAAGAATTGGAGGTCGGAGATACAGTAAAAGTACCCTTGTTAGAGCAGGAGGCAACATTGCTTTCTATCAAAGGGAAAAAGTGTTTGGCCCAGTTGCAAAAAATAGGGGCCCTTGTATCATTTCAATTGCAGTAAGCAATTGGATTTTTTATATAATAAAAATTCATTACTGTGAGTAGTGCCGGCGAAGCCGTGAGAAAAACGAAAGTTTTGGGGCTTTATAGAGTCCTGAAAAAGAACTAAAAGCGCAAATAGAAACAAAACAGGCTATCGGGGGTAGTCGAAAAAAAATAAGTTATGAAAAAAATTTTAATAACAGGAGGAGCTGGATTTATTGGTTCTCATGTTGTAAGGCTTTTTGTTAACAAATATCCTGAGTGTCATATTTATAATTTAGATGCTTTAACTTATGCAGGAAATTTAGAAAATCTCAAAGATGTTGAGTATAAAAAGAATTATACTTTTTTACATGGAGATATAACAGAAGAGGAATATATAAAATCAATTTTCACAGATTATCAATTTGATTCAGTAATACATTTGGCGGCCGAGTCACATGTGGACCGATCCATTACAGATCCTTTAGCATTTGCAAAAACAAATATATTAGGTACGATGGTTCTTTTAAATGCCTTTAAAATTTTGTGGCAAAACAAATGGGATGATAAACGCTTTTATCATGTTAGTACAGATGAAGTATATGGATCACTTGGGGCAACTGGTTTGTTTGAGGAATCTACACCTTACAATCCAAATTCGCCTTATTCTGCTTCAAAAGCAAGTTCTGATCATTTTGTAAGAGCTTATGGGGAAACTTATAAAATACCTTATGTGATTTCTAATTGTTCAAATAACTATGGTCAACACCAATTTCCTGAAAAATTAGTACCCCTTTTTATTAATAATATTTTAAATGACAAGCCTTTACCTGTCTATGGTGATGGTAATTACACTAGGGATTGGCTATACGTATTGGACCATGCCATTGCTATTGATTTAGTTTTTCATAAAGGTGTAAATCATGAAACTTATAATATTGGAGGTTTTAATGAATGGAAGAATATTGATTTAGTTAAATTACTATGTGAACAAATGGACAATAAACTAGGTCGTGCGAATGGAACTAGTGAAAAATTAATTACCTATGTAAAGGATCGTCCCGGTCATGATCTAAGATATGCTATTGACGCTTCTAAAATAAATAAAGACCTTGGTTGGAGTCCTACTGTTACATTCGAGGAAGGGTTATCTGAAACCATAGATTGGTATTTAAGTAATGAGGAATGGCTAAACAATGTAACATCGGGTAATTATCAGAATTATTATAATAAACAATATAACTAAATCATGAAAGGAATAATATTAGCAGGTGGAACGGGTAGCAGGTTGTATCCAATAACAAAAGGTATTTCCAAACAGTTAATACCTATTTATGATAAACCAATGATATATTACCCTTTGTCAGTCTTGATGTTAGCGGGTATTAAAGATATTTTAATAATTTCAACTCCATATGATTTGCCAGGTTTCAAGAGATTATTAGGTGACGGATCTGATTATGGTTTAAATTTGTCCTTTGCAGAACAAGTATCTCCAGATGGGCTGGCACAAGCCTTTATTATTGGAGAAGATTTTATTGGTGATGATTCGGTATGTTTGATATTAGGAGATAATATTTTTTATGGCCAAGGTTTTTCTCCAATGCTTGAAGAATCCATAAGACTTGCTGAATTAAAAAATGAAGCTACTATTTTTGGTTATAGAGTGAAAGATCCTAAAAATTTTGGAGTTATAGAATTTGATAAGAATGAAAAAGTATTAAGTGTTCTAGAAAAACCAAAAAACCCTAAATCTATGTATGCTGCTGTTGGTTTGTATTTTTATCCTAATAAGGTTACTCAAATTGCCAAAACGATAAAGCCCTCAGACAGGGGGGAGTTAGAAATTACAACTGTTAATCAAGTTTTTCTAGAAGAAGGCTCTTTGAATGTGAAAAAATTGGGACGTGGTTTTGCATGGTTAGATACAGGTACTCATGAATCGTTAGCTCAAGCATCTAATTTTATAGAGACATTAGAAAAACGTCAAGGTATAAAAATTGCTTGTTTAGAGGAAATTGCGTTCTTCAAAGGTTGGATATCTTTAGATCGATTAAAACGATTAGCAGAGCCAATGAAGAAAAATGAATATGGTAAGTATCTATTAAGTATTATAAAGACTAATTGATTAAAATATTATGTTCTGTGAAAAATGTTCTAATTACAATAAATAATTTACAGGACCAATTTAAATTATAGTAATAAGTTAATTTTAAAATTTTAATTTGAAGGAGAATTCATTAATAAGTGAATCGATTAAAACTGTTGTTTGGAGTGCTATTGAGCGCTTTTCAGTTCAAGTAATTCAGTTTGTTCTTACAATTATTCTAGCTCGTTTAGTTGCTCCTTCAGAATATGGATTAATAGCAATGCTGACTATTTTTATAGCTGTTGCTCAATCTTTTGTAGACAGTGGCTTTTCAAGTGCATTAGTTCAAAAAAAAAACAGAACAGAAACAGATTTTTCTACAGTATTCTATTTTAATATTGCTATTTCATTAATTTCATATATAATTTTATATTTATCAGCTCCATATATAGCATTATATTATAGAGAACCATTATTAGAGTTGTTATGTAAATGGTTAGGATTGAGCCTAATTATTCAAGGTTTTTCAGTTGTTCAAGTAGCTAAATTGACAATATCACTTGATTTTAAAACACAAGCACGGGCATCATTGACAGCTGTAATTATTAGCGGTTTATTAGGTGTGTATTTAGCTTACAGTGGTTATGGAGTATGGGCACTTGTGGCACAATCATTATTAAATAATATTTTAAATACATCAATTTTATGCTTACTAACTAAGTGGATTCCAAAATTTATTTTTTCAGTTAGCTCTTTGAAATCATTATTTTCATTTGGTTCAAAGTTATTATTATCAGGATTATTACATACTATTTATATCAATCTCTATAGTTTGGTAATAGGACGAAAATATTCAGCAACAGATGTGGGTTTTTTCAATCAAGCGAATCTGTCTGCACGATTTCCATCAGTAAGTTTAATGGCTATTATATCAAGAGCGATCTATCCAATTCAGTGTAAAATTCAAGATGAAAATGAATTATTATTATCTTCATTTAAGCAATATTTACGGATGTCTTGCTATATTATTTTCCCAGTAATGATTTCTATGTCAGTTTTAGCGAAACCATTAATTTTAGTAATATTGACAGATAAATGGCTTCCTATTACAGATTTATTTATGTTTTTATGTATTGGTTATATGTGGATTCCCTTAATGGTTCTTAATAATCAAATTCTACATGTTAAAGGCCGTACAGATTACTTTTTAAAAGCTGAAATAATAAAAAAAATTGTAGGTTTATTTATTTTAGTGGTAACCATGCCATTTGGACTAACAGTATTATGTATAGGATTACTTGTCTATAATTTTTTCGATATGATTATTATTATTTATTTTTCCAAAAAAGTAATAAATACAGGCTATTTCGAACAATTTAAATCTATATTTTCAATTTTTTCCTTATCGATTGCTATGGGAGTAACAATACATTTATCATTATTATTAATTTCAAATATATATCTACAACTTTTTCTAGGTATTCTAATAGGATTGGTATTTTATCTCTCTTTTAGTTATTGGTTTAAAATTAAAGAATTTAATTTTTTACTTTTAAATTTTAAAAAAATAATACAATAGTTAATGCTAATTTTTTTTCTTTTATGAATATTTTATTTCTTTATACAGCAAATATAAATCCTCAATTAGGAGGAGTAGAAAGGGTTACTGTTAATTTAGCTGGTTATTTCGAAAAAAAAGGATTAAGCGTTATTTTTTTAGCATTACCAAATAATACTCCAACGATAGATAAAAGACAGTATTTTTTACCAGATCCTACATCTGCTTTTACAAAAAAAAATATTAATTATTTTCAATCTTTTTTAATTGAAAAATCTATTAGTTTAGTGATAAATCAAGGTGGTAATAATATCCAAATATCTAAATTAGCATCTTATTGTAAGATTAATAAAGTCAAATTAATTTCTGTAGTACATAATTCGCTTTTGGCCACTATAAATAATTTTAGCTTTATTTATCAGAATAAATTTCAGAAACTTGGATTAGATTGGATCACACCCTTTCTAAACACTAAATTTTTTTCTTATATTTTAAGAAAATCTTATATAATTAAATACGGTAAACACTATAAAGCTCTTTGTGGAAATAGTAATTATGTTTTTTTATTGTCAGAAAAATATAAAGAAGAACTAGAGATTTTATTGAATGGTAAACTAACTAATAATGTAATTGGAATGCCTAACCCTATAGTTTATAACGATGTTAAAAAGTGTAACAAAAAAAAAGAAGTTCTATATGTTGGTCGTGTTAATTCTTCTCAGAAAAGAGTTGATTTATTATTAAAAATATGGAGTCTAATAGAAGTTAAACATAGTGATTGGACATTAAACATCGTTGGTGGAGGAGATGAGCTAGAGTCAATGAAACAGTTAAGTGGCAAACTTAATTTAAAAAATGTTTTTTTCCATGGATTTACTGACCCTAAACCGTTTTATGAAACAGCTTCAATTTTTACTATGACTTCATCATTTGAAGGTTTACCAATGACCATACTAGAATCAATGCAATACGGATTAGTCCCAATTGCATTTGATTCATTTCTGTCCGCTAAAGATTTAATTGATGATAAAGAAAATGGCTTTTTAATTACTCCTTTTAATGTTAATGAATACGTTAAAAAGTTATCATTATTAATGTCATCTAGTGACGATTTAGAAAGAATTTCAAATCAATCAAAACAAAAAGTAAAAAATTTTGATCTATCAGTTATTGGAAAGCAATGGATTACTCTTTTCAAAGAACTAAATAATAGTTAAAAAATGATAATTTCGGGATTATTACTGTTCTATTTTCTTATACTACAATTTTTTGCTCATAATGCAAAAAAATATATAGGTGATGGTCTGCCATATTTATTTTTATTTGTTTCTTTAATTTTACTGAATTTAGTTAGATTGTATGGTCAATCATCTTTTCCAGATATACCTGAGTATAAGTATATGTTTGAACAAATTCAACCAATTTCATTTATTATAAAGAATGGATATGGACTAGATGATTATGCTTTTACTGTTGAGATTGGTTATAGATACTTTATTTCTATATTTAAGTTATTTTCTAGTAATTTTTCTTCATTTCTTTTTTTTACTTCCTTAATACAACTTTCAGTTTTTTATTATTTCTGTAAGAGATACAAAATAAGTACCGTAAATGCATTTCCAATTTATATTGCACTTACCTATTTAACATTTCAAATAGGTATGTTACGACAAGCATTAGCCTTTTGTATTTTTCTAATTGCATTAATTCATATTAATAAAAAAACTATTTATCTTTTGTTAATTTTTTTAGGAATAACATTTCATAATTCTATGATATTTTGTTTAAGTTTAATATGGGTAGATAAGTTTATTAATAGAAAATTGATCTATTTTCTGTTTTTATTTTCATTAATACTGTACGTTTTAAAAGTTGATTTAATAAATTCTATAATATCCTTTTCAGGATTCGATACTGAATTCGATGCCCTAAGGATTGGTTACTATATGAATAGTGTTGATCGACAGAATAATTATTTAGGAATTGGTTTTTGGGAAAGGGTTATTTTATTTATCTCAATGAATTTTATATATAAAGAACTCTTAATTAATAATAAGATAAATAAATACAATAATTTGATATATAATTTAGGAGTATCTGTAATTCTGTTACAAATATTTTTCTTTGCTTCACCAACTATAACTAGTAGACTTAGATATTACACAATAATATTTCCATTAATTTTTATTTCAGAGTACATATATACAATATCTAAAAATAAATTAAAATGGTCATATCAATTTTTTTTCAGTATTTATCTTTTCATACACTTGTCTTTTCAAGTAACATATTTAACAGAATAATAAACATAAACATTTGTCATTGACACTTAAAATAAATATAATTAAGTCTACATAAGTTTTAAATTGATTCAGATGAAAAAAATATTGCTTGTTTTTGGTACACGTCCAGAAGCAATTAAAATGGCCCCTCTCGTTAAAGAGTTTTTGAAATATCCAAAAGATTTTAAGACTATAGTATGTGTGACAGGGCAGCATAGAGAAATGTTAGATCAGGTGCTAGAAATATTTGAGATAACTCCAGATTATGATTTGAAGATAATGAAACAAGGACAAGATCTGTATGACGTTACTGCAAAAGTTCTTGTTGGAATGAGAGACATATTGAAAGAAACTAATCCTGATATGGTTTTTGTTCACGGAGACACATCAACATCAACAGCAACAGCATTAGCTTCTTATTATCAACAAGTACCAGTCGCTCATATAGAAGCAGGACTGAGAACCAATGATATATATAGTCCTTGGCCGGAAGAGATGAATCGTCAAATAACCGGGAGAATAGCAACTTACCACTTTTCACCTACAGGTTTAAGTAAGAAAAATTTATTAGCTGAAAATATTAAAAATGAACAAATAATTGTAACAGGAAATACTGTAATTGACGGTCTTTATTTGGTTCTTGAGAAAATAAAAAGTTCTAATAGGTTAAAAGATGAATTAGAGAAAAACATCAAGGAATTAGGTTACAATGTTAATCGGATTAAATCAAATAAAAAGCTAGTTTTAATTACTGGTCACAGAAGAGAGAATTTTGGGGATGGGTTTATTAATATCTGCAAGGCTTTGAGAGATTTAACTCTAAAATATCCTGATGTAGATTTTGTATATCCAATGCATTTAAATCCGAATGTAAGAAAACCGATAATTGAAATCTTTGGAAATGAAACTGAGAAGCATAATATGTTTTTTATAGAACCGTTGGATTATTTAAATTTTGTTTTCTTAATGGGAATGTCTAGTATAATTTTAACTGATAGTGGTGGTATTCAGGAAGAAGCACCAGGTCTTGGGAAACCTGTATTAGTAATGCGTGATACAACAGAAAGACCTGAAGCACTTGAAGCAGGAACGGTAAAACTTGTTGGAACAAATTATGATAAAATTATTACAGAGGTTTCGAAGTTAATAGATAGTAAAGATTATTACGACTCTATGAGTAAGGCTGTTAATCCATATGGTGATGGGTTAGCCTGTAGTAGAATAGTTAAATTTTTTATATAAATTTTATGTTAAAAGTATGTTATTTTACATCAAAAAAATCTTCTGATGTTCGTGTTTTTGAAAAAGAATGTTCCTCTCTTGTAAATGCAGGATATGAAGTTTATTTGGTATCCCCTAATGCAAAAGACGAAATAAAAAATGGTGTTCATGTCGTTGGTTTTCCCTATAAACCAAAAGGACTCTTTCAAAGGAATTTTAGTTTACCGAAGCTTCTTTATAAGAAAGCGTTAAGCATAAATGCAGATATTTATCACTTTAATGACCCATCATGTTTACATTATGGTGCAAAGTTAAAGCTGAAAGGTAAAAAAGTGATTTTTGATAGCTTTGAAGATCATCCTTTATTAATTTTTGAAAAAAAAACAATTCCATACCCAGTATTATACATAATATCAAAGATATATACTGCTTATGAATATTATTATTGCAGGAAATTTGATGCTATAATTTCATGTTATCATTGGACTCAGGAACGACTTGAGAAAACATGTAAAAACAATAAATTGATATTTAATTTTCCTGTTTTAACAGGAAGTAGAACAAAATTTGAGGATAGCACTAAACCCTCGTTGTGCTATGCTGGGTTATTCTCGGAGATGTGGAAAATAGAAAATATTGTCCGGTCTTTACCTGAGTTAGGAGATGTTCAGTTTAATTTGGCAGGACACGGAGATAATTCCTATATTGATAAATTGAAAAATTTGGAAGGTTGGAAAAAGGTCAATTACATTGGATTAGTAAAACGTGAGGATGTCCATAATATCATATATGCAAAATCGCGAATAGGAATGGTTCTTTTAGATTATATACCTCTTTGTAAGGGTAATATTGGGAATTTATCAAACAACAAATTTTTTGAATATATGATGGCTGGTTTACCAATTATCTGTACAGATTTTATTTTGTGGAAAGAAATAGTCGAAATTAATAAATGTGGAATATGTGTAAACCCAAATAATATAAATGAAATAGCAGCTGCAATTAAATATTTAGTAGATAATCCTGAAATAGCTAAACAAATGGGGGAGAATGGACGTAAACTTATTGAGCAGAAATATAATTGGAAAGCTGAAGAAAATAAGTTAATTGGTCTATATAAAACAGTACTGGATTAATTATTCTAGATTTAAAATTTTATTATAGATTTTTTAAAAACCAATCATATGAATAAAAAAACAAATATATATATTGCTGGACATAAGGGCATGGTGGGCAGTGCAATATGGAGAAATTTAGTATCTAAAGGTTATAAAAACTTAATTGGAGCAACCAGTAAAGAACTTGATTTAAGAGATCAACAAGCTGTAAAGTTCTTTCTGAAGGATGAAAAACCTCAGGTAATTATTGACGCTGCTGCAAAAGTAGGAGGTATTCTAGCGAACAATGATTTTCCCTATGATTTTTTAATGGAGAATATGAATATTCAAAACAATCTCATTGATGGTGCCCATACGGCAGGTATTGATAAATTTATTTTTCTAGGGAGCTCCTGTATTTATCCAAAGTTTGCTCCACAACCTTTGAAAGAAGAATACCTATTAACTGATTCTTTAGAGCCAACTAATGAATGGTATGCTATTGCCAAAATTTCAGGAGTCAAGACGTGTGAAGCTATAAGGAAGCAATATGGGAGGGATTATGTTAGTTTAATGCCAACAAATCTATATGGTATACATGATAATTTTGATTTAAACACATCTCATGTTCTTCCAGCAATGTTAAGAAAGTTCCACGAAGCAAAAAACAATAACAATTCTCCAGTAACATTATGGGGTAGTGGTAAGCCAATGCGAGAATTTTTATTTGTTGATGATTTAGCGGAAGCGGTAGTTTTTGCTTTAGAAAATAAACTGCCAGAATACTTATACAATGTAGGCTCAGGTGTCGATTTAACGATTAAAGAATTAGCTGAAACAATACAAGATGTTGTTGGACATTCAGGAGAATTAATATGGGATAGTTCTAAACCTGACGGTACTCCTCGTAAATTAATGGATGTTTCTAAGATGCACGCCTTAGGTTGGAAACACAAAATAAATTTAGAAGATGGAATAAGAAAAACCTATCAATGGTTTTTAAATAATATCGATTCAATAAAAGAAATAAAACTATAATTATGAAAGTAGCATTAATTAGTGGTATTACTGGTCAAGATGGCTCTTATTTAGCTGAGCTATTGTTAGAGAAAGGGTATGAAGTACATGGGATTAAACGAAGAGCTTCTTCTTTAAACACAGATCGTATCGACCATTTGTACCAAGACCCTCACCATCCTAATCAAAAATTAAAATTACATTATGGTGATTTAACAGATTCTATGAACCTCACTAGAATTATAGAGGAATGTCGACCTGATGAAATATATAATTTAGGAGCTATGTCTCATGTGAAAGTCTCTTTTGATACCCCTGAATATGTAGGTAATGTTGATGGTCTTGGAACTTTGAGAATTTTAGAAGCGGTTCGTCTATTAGGCTTAGAAAAGAAAACCAGAATATACCAAGCCTCTACTTCTGAATTATATGGAGGTATACCAGAGAATAAAAATGACAATGGGTTTTATGATGAAAACTCACCTTTTTATCCCCGTTCACCTTATGGTGTTGCAAAAATTTATGCGTTTTGGATTACCAAGAACTACCGTGAAGCCTATAATATGTTTGCTTGTAATGGGATTTTATTTAATCACGAATCTCCTAGGCGCGGTGAGACTTTTGTAACACGTAAAATTACTCGTGCTACTGCAAGAATTGCTTTAGGATTACAAGAAAAATTTTATTTAGGAAATTTAGAGGCGAAAAGAGATTGGGGTCATGCTAAAGATTATGTCCGCATGATGTGGATGATTCTTCAGGCTGAGCAACCAGAAGATTGGGTAATTGCGACTGGAAAAACAACTACAGTAAGAGAATTCGTTAGAATGAGTTTTGCTGAGGTTGGAATAGAATTAGAGTTTAAAGGGTTAGGCATCAATGAGAAAGCATATATAAAATCATGTAATAATTTAGAATATCAACTAGAATTGGGAAAAGAAATATTAACTGTTGACCCAAAATATTTTCGTCCAACTGAAGTTGACTTATTAATAGGAGATCCTACAAAAGCTAATACAAATCTTGGTTGGATTCCTGAACATGATTTAGCTTCTTTAGTTAATGACATGATGAGTTCTGATATCAAGTTGATGAAAAAACATCAGTATTTAAAAAATGGAGGATATGATACAATCAATCATTTTGAATAGACTAAATATAAATTATAAATCTTTAGGTACTTATTATCTATATATCTTAAATTAAAATGAAAAAAATACTTGTTACTGGTGGATGTGGAATGATTGGTTCCAATCTTGTTAAACGTTTAGTAAAGGAAGGAAACGACGTTTTCGTAATCGATAATTTGTGGAGGGGGAAGTTAGAATACCTCAATGATACAAATGGGAAATCTGTTATTGATCTTAAAACTAGATTCTTTAATATGGATTTATCTATAGCAGAAAATGCTGATAGCATTATTCTAGATGTAGATTATGTTATTCATTTAGCTGATATTGTGGCTGGAATAGATTATGTGTTTAAGAATCAAGGTTCCATATTTAGACTAAATAACTTAATCAATTCTAATATTATTGATTCTTGTCGTAAGGCTGGTAAAGATATTGTTAAAGGTTTTATTTATGTAGGTACAGCTTGTAGTTTTCCTTTAACTCGACAAAATTCATTAGATGTAATTCCTTTAAAAGAGGAAGAACTATATCCAGCTTTACCTGAGTCAGCATATGGGTGGAGTAAATTAATGGGACAATATGAAACTGATTTATTAGAAAAAGAGACTGGTATTCCAACTAGTACTTTGATGTTCCACAATGTATATGGAGCTCCTTGTGATTTTGGTGAACGAAGCCAGGTTATCCCAGCTTTAATAAGAAAAGCAATTAATTCTGATTCGGAACCTTTTCATGTTTGGGGAAGTGGGGAACAAGGTCGTGCATTTATTCATGTTGATGATATTGTGAATGCATTATGCTTATCTTTAGATAAAGGCTTAGGGGAAGGTGTTATTCAGATAGGTCCTTCTATTTGTACTTCTATTAAAGAAATAGCAGAACAGGTAATTAAAATTTCTGAGAAAAATATTGACCCACTTTACGATACTACAAAGCCAGAAGGAGATAAAGCACGAAGTGCTGATTATTCCAAAGCTAAAAGAATATTGGGTTGGGAGCCTCAAGTAAACTTAGAAGAAGGTTTAAGACAACAATACAACTGGATAAAAATGCAAATTGAAAATCATAAACTATAAAAATAATGAATAAATCAACTGCTTTAATAGTTCTTACTTGCGATAGCTATTCTGATTTGTGGCCTATGTTCATAAATTTTTCAGAAAAATATTGGCCTGATTGTCCTTATGATAAATACTTTATTACTAATAATAAATCGATTCCAGAATCAACTTTTAGTGCAATAAAAATAGGTAAAGATGAAAGTTGGTCTGACGGATTGTTAAAAACAATAGATAAATTAAAATCGAAATATGATTACCTTTTGATTACATTAGAAGACAGTCCAATTATTGAATATGTAGATCAAAATAAACTAAACTTGATAACAAATTCTTTTTTTGCTGCTAAGGGAAACTTCCTTTCTCTTTTTACTCAAAACAATATTGGTACACCTACACGGAGATATAATGAGTTTTTTGGAATAATTGATAAAGGTTCTTTGTACAGACCTACCTGTGTTTATTCATTATGGAAAATTTCAGTTTTGGAAGATTTATTAGTTAGGGAGGAGAATGCGTGGGATTTCGAAAGATATGGATCTGTTAGAAGTGATAAATATGATGGTTTTTTTATGGTGTATAATAATTTTTTTAAAATGTCAAACACTGTTATTAAAGGAAAATGGTTAAGATCTGAATATAAAAAAATAAGTAACTTAGGCTTTCAACCAGATATTAAGAATAGAGAATTAATGTCTAGAACTGAAGAATTAAAATTTAAGACATATGTTTTAATATTTGTTATTTTAAATAAATTTATTCCAATTCCTTGGAAAATAAGAAGGAAAGTTATTTTCACTTTAAAGGGATACAAATACAAAAAACTTGATTAATGACTTTTAAAACTGAGAAAATTATTTCTTTACCAAAAATTTTAGATAAACGTGGTAATTTGAGTTTTTTTGAAAACGATAAACAAATACCATTTAAAATAAAAAGAACATATTTAATTAACAATGTTCCAGGTGGTGAAGAAAGAGGAGGGCATGCTTTTAAAAAATCTCAAGAATTTATTATTGCTCTTTCAGGTAGTTTTGATGTTGTTTTAAGTGATGGTGAAAAAGAAATTATATATAGTTTAAATAGGTCTTATCAAGGTTTGTATGTACCAAATATGTTATGGAGAAGATTGGAAAATTTTTCTACAAACTCTTTAGTACTAATTACATCATCCATAGCCTATGATGATAATGATTATATAAGAGATTTTATAGATTTTAAAACACTGAGAAATGAAGAGAAATAATAATACTGTTTTTGATTGTTCAGTGATAGATCTTCCCCAAATTTGCAATGATGCAGGAAATATTACGATTTTGGAAAACGGAAATAATATCCCATTTGATGTAAAAAGAGTTTATTACTTATATGATATTCCGGGAGGTGCGTCAAGAGGGGGGCATGCACATTATCAATTAGAACAATATATAATTGCTGGTTGCGGTAGTTTTGAAGTGATTCTAAACGATGGGGGAAACAGTAAAAAAATAACTTTAAATAACCCTAATAAAGCTCTCCATATTGTTCCTGGTTTGTGGCGAGAATTGGATAATTTTTCATCAGGATGTATAACTTTGGTATTAGCTTCAGAACTCTATGATGAGGCAGATTACATTCGTAAATATGAAGACTTTTTAAAATTTAAAAAAGAAAGATAATGATACATCCAACTGCAGAGGTGCAATCTATTAATATCGGTTTAAACACATTTATTTGGCAATTTTGTGTTGTTTTGGAAGGTGCTACCATTGGAGACGGATGTAATATCAATAGTCATGTTTTTATAGAAAACGATGTTATTATTGGCAATAATGTAACGGTGAAATCGGGAGTTCAATTGTGGGATGGGTTAAGAGTTTCGGATCATGTTTTTATTGGACCAAATGTGACATTTACTAACGATATGGTCCCTAGATCTAAATCTTATCCAACGTCCTTTTTACAAACAAAAATTTGTAAAGGAGCATCAATTGGTGCAAATGCAACAATTATAGCTGGTAATGAAATAGGTGCTTATGCTTTTATTGGCGCTGGTAGTTTAATAACTAAAAATATTCCCGATAATACCATCTGGTATGGAAATCCGGCTCACCATAAAGGATATATTACAAATAAAGGCATTTTATTAGATCTTGATTATAAAGATAAAAATGGATTAAAACATAAATTAAAAGATGATTAAATTTTTAGACCTACAAGGGCTTAATAAACAATATTCAGACGAAATAAAAAACATTACTAACGAAGTAATAGATTCTGGATGGTATTTACTTGGAGATAAAGTTAAAAAATTCGAAAAGAATTTGGCTCAATTTGTAGGAACTGAATGTGCAATTGGCTGTGCAAATGGCTTAGATGCTCTAAAATTAATTCTTAGAGGTTATATTGAAATGGGGGTAATGAAGGAGGGAGATGAAGTAATAGTGCCTGCAAATACTTATATAGCGTCTTTACTTGCAATTACAGACAATAACTTAATACCTGTTTTGGTTGAGCCAAATATTGTTAGTTATAATTTAGATATCGACAAAATTGAGGAGGCAATTACGGATAAAACGAAAGCAATTATGATCGTGCATCTTTATGGTCAAGTTTGTTTTAATAAGAAATTAAAAAAAATAGCTACTGATAATAATTTAAAGATTATTGAAGATAATGCCCAAGCCATTGGAGCAAATTATAACAATTTGAAAACTGGAAGCCTTGGAGATGCTGCGGGTTTTAGTTTTTATCCAGGAAAAAACCTTGGAGCTCTTGGGGATAGTGGCGCAGTAACTACGAATGATGAAAAATTAGCGAAAATTATTAGGGCTGTGGCAAATTATGGTTCTGAAATTAAATATAAAAATAAGTTTAGTGGTTTGAATAGTCGAATGGATGAAATTCAGGCTGGTATACTTTCTGTCAAATTAAAATACCTTAATGATGAGAATGCAAAGCGAAAAGAAGTCGCTCAATATTATCTCAATCATATTAATAATCCTGAAATAATCCTACCAGAAATAATTAAGGGTAATATTAATAGTCATGTTTGGCATTTGTTTGTGATAAGATCCGAAAGAAGAGATGAGTTGAAAGAATATTTAGAAAAGAATGGAGTGCAAACAGTTATTCATTATCCAATTCCACCGCATAAACAGGAATGCTACAAAGATTTAAACAATTTAAAGTTTAAAATAACCGAAAAAATTCATAGAGAAGTTTTATCATTACCAATTAGTCCTATTTTAGATAAAAATGATATGGTTAGAATTGTAGATCTTATTAATAAATTTTAGGTTAATGGGAAAAATTTTTTGGTTAGTAAATTATTATGCAATGCCTCCAGAACACGAAAGTCGTCTGAGAGCAATAAAATTTGCACAGTACTTAAATGATGCTGGTTATGAAACTAAAATCATTTCATCTAGTTTTCTACACAATAAGAATATTAATCTTTTGACACCAGAGTTAAAGTTTAAAGAGGTTTCGTATGGTAATCTAGATTTTATTCATATAAACAGTAAAAGTTATTCATCTAATAGTTTCTATAGATTTTGGAGTTTATTGATTTTTCATTTGAAGCTACACTTTTATTCAAGGAATTTCGATAAACCAGATTATATATTACATACTTGTGCCCCTCCTTTTGGATTTATTACAGTTTTTACGGCATTTAAGTTAAAAGCAAAGTATTTTACAGAAGTTTTAGATTTGTGGCCAGAATCCTTTCTTGCTTTTGATTTGGTTAGTAAAAACAATCCAATTTTAAAACTTTCTTACTTTATAGAAAAATGGATGTATATTAAAGCAAATAAAATAATATTCTCAATGGAGGGGGGTATAGAATATTTAAAACAAAAGAGATGGCTAACAAGTCAAGGAGGTAAAATTGATGATAACAAAATACATTATATAAATAATGGTGTTGATATTAAAGATTTCGATTATAACAAGATAAATTATAAGTTAAATGATATGGATCTACAAAACGATGATTTTTTTAAAGTTGTTTATATTGGATCTGTGAGATTAGCTAATAATATCATAAAGCTTATTGAAGCTGCTTCTTTAATAAAAAGCTCAGCTCATATTAAAATTTTAATATACGGAGACGGTGAGGAAAGAGAAAAATTAATATCTTACTGTAAAAAGAAAAATATATCAAATGTAATATTTAAAGAAAAATGGGTTAACCCCAAATATGTTCCATATATTTTATCAAAAAGTAATCTTAATATTCTTAATTATAGTCCAAATTATATTTGGAATTATGGTGGTAGTCAGAGTAAGTTATTTCAATATTTGGCAAGTGGTAAACCAATATTATCAAATTTAAAAATGGGGTATTGTTTAATTACTAAATTTAATTTAGGAATTGCAAAAGAGTTTAATTCGGCTAAAGATTACGCAAACTCTATAGTGAAAATTGCAAACTTAGATAAAAAAGAGTACGATGATATGTGCTTAAATTCAAGGAGTACCGCATTAAATTTTGATTATATAAAATTGACAAATGATTTCATATCATTAATTAAATAACATTAAAAATAACATTAAAAATAATTATTATGAATAATAAAAAACTTATTGAAGCATTTTGTAATGCCTTAGAGATTGAAGCTAGTATTGTGAAGGATGATTTACAATACCAAAGTATTGAACAATGGGATTCAATTTCTCATATGATTTTAATTGCTGAGTTAGAAGATGTTTTTGATGTTGAAATAGATACAGATGATGTTATTGATATGAGTAGTGTTGCTAAATCTAAAGAAATTTTAAATAAAAATGGAATTAAATTTTAATTTATTATCTGGAAAGACAGCATTAATTACTGGTGCCTCCTCAGGTATTGGAAAAGAAACTGCTTTAACATTTGCGAAGAACGGTGCTAACTTAATTTTAATTTCAAGAAATGAAGTAAAATTAAAAGAATTATCAAAAGACTTAGAAAAGTTTAATATAGTCGTTGACTATTATGTAATTGATATTACAAACACTGAACTGTTAAAGAATCTGTTTACGCAAATAAAAAAAAGTAAGGTAATTATTGATGTTGTTGTCAATAATGCGGGTATAATGGAGGATGCTGTTCTACAAATGGTGAGAACTGAATCAATTAAAAGAACATTTGATACTAATGTTTTTGCTTTAATTGATATAAGTAAGAGAGCTTCTAGGTTAATGATAAGAAATAAAAAAGGTTCGATTATTAATTTATCATCGATTATAGGTTCTAACGGAAGTAAAGGTCAGTCAATTTATAGCGCTAGTAAAGCTGCAGTAATTGGTTTTACAAAATCTTTAAGTAAAGAATTAGGCCCCCTAAATATTCGTGTTAATTCAATTGCTCCAGGTTTTATTATGACCGGCATGACAGAAGGTATTGCTGATTGTGTTGTTCAGGATAATTTAAAATCAATCTCATTAGGCAGGCTAGGTACAACTAAAGATGTTGCTAATGTGATTCTTTTTTTGGCTTCGGATTTGTCCGAGTATGTTACAGGTCAGGTCATTGGCGTAGATGGTGGAATGGTGATTTAAAATATTTTTTATGATATTTGATAAAATTCAATTAAATAAATCGTTAGTATTAATAGATGCTGACACAGAAAAAAGATATAAAGTAAAAGAAATTTTATTTGATTTAAATTCTATTAAAAATAAAGAAAAGCAATTAGTGTTTCTTTATAGTAATAAGCGTAATAAAGTATCTACCATAGGTATTTATTTTTCTTTTTTAAAAAGTAATTTTACAATAGCCTTGTTAGATGAAGGATTAGATGAAGAATTAAAAAATAAATTAGAAAAAGATTATTATCCCAATATTATAATTGATGATAAAAGATCGAAAATTAGAGATTTTTCAAAAATTTTTGTCAAATCAGAATATTTTGAAATTGAGCTATTCAAATATAAAGAAGAAAGTAATATTATTTTAAATAAAAATATTAAACTTCTTCTTTCCACTTCAGGAACTACAGGTTCACCAAAGTTTGTAAAACTTTCAGATAAAAACTTAGTTCAAAATTCAATTTCAATAATTGATTATTTACCTATTGTAAAAGAAGATGTTTGTCCATTAAATTTACCTATATTTTACTCGTACGGTTTATCGGTATTACATTCTAATGCAATTGCTGGAGGTGAAATTGTATGTAACTGTGAAGATGTTCTAGGTAGGCTCTTTTGGAATCAATTTGAGAGTTTTGGATTTACTTCTATTGCAGGCGTACCATTTATTTATGAAATGTTGGATAGAATTGGTTTTAGAAAACAACAATATTATTCTTTAAAATATATTACTCAAGCAGGGGGTAGTTTAAATGAAAAAATAAAACAACGATTTTTAAATTACTGTTTAGATAATTCTGTTGATTTTTATATTATGTATGGACAAACCGAGGCGACTGCAAGAATTTCTTACGTCCCCCCTAAAGATTTAAAAGAAAATATCAATTCAATTGGTAAACCGATATTAAAAGGGAAACTTTTTTTAGATAATGAAACAAATGAATTATTATATGAAGGGCCAAACGTTTTTGGAGGTTATGCAAAAGGTTATCGAGATTTAATAAATTGGATTGATGAGTCACAACTTCGTACTGGTGATTTAGCAAGAAAAGATGAAAAAGGTTTTTATTTTATTACTGGTAGATTGAAACGTTTTATTAAGGTGTTTGGGAATCGTGTAAATTTGGATGAGTTAGAAACTTTTCTTAAAGTCAATTTAGATGGTGCTAATTTTGCTTGTTTAGGAATAGAAGATAAATACATAATAGTATTTACTGATACAAAATCGGTATCACTTGATGTGATAAGAAAAGCGGTTATGTCAAAACTGAAAATTCATTCAAGTATAATTAAATATAACTATATTAATTCGTTCCCTTTAACATCTAATGGAAAGATAAATTATAAAGAATTACAGACCAATTATGAGATTTAGAGATTATATTGATATTGAACAGTATTCATTAACTAAAGAAAAAAAGAATCAGTACTTCTTTAAATTATTGAATGATTTAAATAACCATCATTTATCAAATTCAATTGATCACAAAAAGATAAGTGAAGTTTATTTTCATAAAAAAGACGAAATAAGCTCAGTAGACCAAGTTCCTTTTTTGCCTGTTAGTATTTTTAAAAATAAATTATTACATAGCATCTCTGAGGAAAATATTTATAAAGTTTTAAAATCCAGCGGAACTACAGGAAGTATTCCTAGTCAAATTGTTTTAGATAAAGAAACAGCTGCTTTACAAACTTTAACACTATCTAAGATAATATCACATGTTGTTGGTAAAGATAGATTACCAATGATGATTGTGGATTCTAAATCAGTGTTAAAAAATCGAAAAACGTTTACTGCCAGAGGAGCGGGAATTTTAGGCCTTTCAATTTTCGGAAAGAAACATTTATATTTATTAGACAATGATTTTGAATTGCTTAAAAATGAATTGAAAGAATTTTCCAAGAAGTACAACGGACAAAGAGTATTAATTTTTGGTTTCACTTTTATGGTATGGCAATATTTAGCTAGTGTAGATTTAGATTTTGATATAGATTTAAGTAACGCTATTCTAATACATAGTGGTGGATGGAAAAAATTACAATCCCTTGAAGTAGATAATTTAACATTTAAGAAAATTTTAAACAATAAATTTAAAATTAAACCTGAAAACATTTACAACTTTTATGGTATGGTAGAGCAAGTTGGCTCTGTTTTTTTAGAGAATTCTGATGGGTATCTTCATTGCCCAAATTTTGCTGATATTCTTATTAGAGACCCAAAAAATTTTTCAATATTGCCCCATGGTAAAGAAGGTTTAATCCAAGTGTTAAGTATTATTCCTAAAAGTTATCCGGGTCATTCTTTATTAACTGAAGATATTGGAGTAATAATGGGAGAGGATGATGCATCTAACGGTTGGAAAGGTAAATATTTCAAAATACTAGGGAGAGCAAAAAAAGCAGAAATTAGAGGTTGTAGTGACACATTTAATAAATAAAAGATGATTAAAGGAATTATACCGAAAATTAATTACGAAAAGACATTTTCATTACCCGTTATGTTAGATAATAATTATCCAATTGCTTTTGCAGATAATATTGTTTTACGTTTTTTGAATGATTTGTCAAAAAACATACTAAAAGAACCTTCTTTCAAGTTAGAGCCTTCATTTGTCGCTTTGGGTTTTTGGTTAAGAAAAAAGAATATTCAAAGAATACTCTTTGATAATGAACATATTAAAAAAGAAAATAATTTTATTGTTAAACCTTTAGGTAAAGTTTTGCACATCTGTCCTTCTAACGTTGATACAATGTTTATCTATAGTTTAGTGTTATCGTTGTTAGCTGGAAACAAAAATATTGTAAGGATTTCATCAAAATTAGAAAATATTTATATTTTTAAAATTTTTGAGATATTTAATCAATTAATTCAAAAGAAAGATTATAAAATTTTTGAGAATTATATAAATGTTATTACCTACGAACGTTCAGATATTATCAATGAAGAGTTTTCCTCAAATGTAAATGGTCGAATAATTTGGGGTGGCGACGAGACAATAAAACAATTTAAAAGATATTCTACAAAACCAAAAGTTAAAGATTTGTATTTCACAGATAAGGTCTCTCTCTCAATAATAAACATCGAAGATATAAATGACTTTGAAAATGATTACAACGATATTATTAAAAATTTATATAATGATATTTATACTTTTAATCAAAAAGGTTGTTCTTCACCTCAAAGTTTATTAATAATTGGTAAAAACATTGATAAAGAGGCTATTTTATTAAGAATATATAACAGCATATCTCAACTTGCTGAAGAAAAATATAATGAAGACATTAGTTCAGTTTCATTATTAAAACTTAATCAAGGAGTTGTAGATGTAATTGAAGATAAAGTTTCAAAAGTGATAAATACTTCAAATTATTTCACTTTAGCAAAGATAAATAAATCTTCCGTTCCCCATAGTTGTGGAGGAGGTTACCTCTATTATGATTTATTGGAATCATTAGACGAATCAAAACAGTATATTGACGAACGTACTCAAACAATTTCTTATAGTGGCTTAAGTACGAAAAATATTAAATCATTATTACAGGATATTAGTGTAGAATACGTTGATCGAATAGTACCAATAGGAAAAGCACTAGACTTTGACTATATATGGGACGGTTACAACATACTAGTGGAAATGACGACCCTAAAAAGTATTAAATAAAATGAATTATAGATTAGCAAAATTAAAAGATTTAAATAGCATTGTAAATCTACATTATGCAGTTAGAAAAAATTATAAAGTTGGAGTTTTTGCCTCTTTAGATAGGGTTTTTCTTAAAAGATATTACAAAATTTTATTACAAAATGTAAATTTCATCATTGTTTGTGCACAAAACGATAATGGTAAACTACTAGGATTTTGCAGTTCTACTATAGATATAGAGGATCAAATGAGAACTTTAAACAAGAATAAAGTGCCATTAGGTTTATCATCAATTCCTTCTATATTAAAGAAGCCTTCCATTATTTTAAGTTTAATTTCAAGATTCAAATCGATAAACAATAAAGGTGATCAATTCATTTCAAAGAGTGGAGCTAGGTTAGAGTACTGGGTTTGGTCAAAAGATTCTGATGACTCTGTTTCTTCCTTAATCATGCACGAAGTACTCCTTAAGATTATTAAATCTCTCGGTATTAGTGAGATAAATTTTGAAGTTGATACTTCCAATAAAAATGTTCTTAAATTTCATAAAATTAATGGGGCAATTGAATTAAAAAGAATTCTCTTAGCAGATAGTAGAGAGAGAGTTTTATTAAAATACGATTTTAAAAGTAGAGAAACCAAAGTTAAGTTATATCTAAAATAAAAATATGATCCCATTTTCACCCCCAAGAATTGACCAAAAAATCATTGATGAAGTTACCAATGCACTTCAATCAGGTTGGATTACTACAGGTCCAAAGACTAAATTATTTGAAAAAAAGATTGCTAAGTATTGTAATGTATCTAATGTATTGGCAGTTAATTCATGGACGGCAGGTGCAGAACTGTTATTATATTGGTTTGGGGTAAAAGAAGGAGATGAGGTTATTGTACCTGTTTATACTTATTGTGCATCAGCGAACATTGTTATTCACAGAGGAGCTAAAGTAATAATGGTAGATGTGAATTCTGATTTTGGAATTGATATGTCAAAAATAGAGGTGCATATCACTTCAAAAACCAAAGCCATTATTCCAGTTGATGTAGGTGGTTTACCTGTTCATTTTGATGAATTGAAAACAATAGTTAATAAGCCAGAAATAAAAGACAAATTTAATCCACAATCTGATAACCAAGAAAAATTAGGAAGAATTATGATTCTTTCTGATGCTGCACACTCTTTTGGAGCTAAGTATAATGGATTAAATGTGGGCTCTGAGGTAGATTTCACAGTATTTTCTTTTCACGCAGTTAAAAATTTAACAACAGCAGAAGGTGGTGCTATTTGTATCAACTTGCCGAAACCATTTGATAATGCAGAGGTTTATAAACAATTAAATACTTTGTCCTTACACGGACAAAACAAAGATGCGTTGGCAAAGTCACAAAAAGGAAGCTGGGAATATGATGTAATAGACGCAGGCTTTAAATGCAATATGACTGACATCTTATCTTCAATCGGATTAGTTGAGCTAGAAAGATATGATTCTGAAACCCTTCCTAAAAGGAAAAGTATTTTCAACGAATATTCAAAATTATTACAGAAGTATGATTGGGCAATAATCCCTCATTTTATAGATGAAAACAGAGAGTCGTCATATCATTTATTTTTATTAAGAATAAAAGATGTTACCTTAGAAGAAAGAAATTTAATTATCCAAGAAATATTTGAACAAAATGTCTCTGTAAATGTGCATTATAAACCATTACCGATGCTAACTTATTATAAAAATTTAGGATATAAAATAAATGATTTTCCAGTTGCAAAATCATTGTGGGAATGTGAAATTTCTTTGCCAGTATATTATGATTTAACGAATGATGATGTAAATAAAGTTGTAGAAGCTGTTGCTGCTTCAGTAAAAAAAATTAAAGGATAATGATAAAAAGAATATTTGATTTTACAATCTCATTTATTAGTTTGCTTATTCTTTTACCTATATTATTTTTAGTTTCTGTAATAATAAAATTTTCATCTTCTGGTCCTGTTTTTTATAAACAAGTAAGAGTGGGAAGGCGTAATAAAGATTTTAAAATCTTTAAATTTAGGACAATGCATATAGATGCTGATAAAATAGGGTTGTTAACTATTGGGGGTAGAGATCCAAGAGTAACTTATGTAGGTTATTACTTAAGAAAATATAAATTAGATGAACTTCCTCAATTGATTAATGTTTTTAAGGGCGATATGAGTTTTGTAGGGCCAAGACCTGAAGTAAGGCAATATGTAAACCTATATTCTGATGACCAAAAAAAAGTTTTAAATGTTAAGCCTGGAATTACCGATTTGGCATCTATTGAATTTAGAGATGAAAATGAAATTTTATCAAAACAAGCTGATCCAAATCAATATTATATAGATATAATTATGCCTCATAAACTTAAAATTAATTTAAGATATATTGAGAACAGAAATTTAGCAAAAGATGTTGGGGTAATTATTAAAACATGTAAAGCAATATTAAAACAGTAAATTTTGAAGGAAAAAATACTTCTTTCTAGTTCTAAATTAAATGAGGATTATTCCTCTCTAGATAGTATTAATATTTTTGAATCAAAATTAGAGGATTATTTAAAAAATGACAAAAAAGCAGCTTGCTTATCCTCTGGTACGGCAGTTCTGCACTTAGCATTAATTTTAGCAGGTGTACAACAAAATGATGAAGTGCTGTGTCAAAGTTTTACCTTTTCTGCATCAGCAAATCCAATTGTATACCAGGGAGCGAAGCCTATTTTTATAGATAGTGAAAAAGACACTTGGAACATGTGTCCAAATTACTTAGAAGCGGCTATTAAAAATAGATTAGCTATTGGAAAAAAACCAAAAGCCATCATTGTGGTGCATTTATATGGTATGCCTGCCAATATGGGTAAAATATCAGCTATATCAAAGAAGTACAAAATTACTTTAATAGAAGATGCTGCAGAGGCCCTGGGTTCTAGGTATAAAGGGCAAAAATGTGGCACTTTTGGAAATTTCGGAATTCTGTCGTTTAACGAAAATAAAATTATCACGACTTCGGGGGGTGGAGCATTGGTTTGTAAAACAAAAGAAGACAAACAAAAAGCTATTTTTTTAGCAACACAAGCTCGTGATGATGCTCCCCATTATCAGCACTCAGAGATTGGCTATAATTACAGGATGAGCAATGTGTTAGCGGGAATTGGTAGCCAACAAATGGAGGTGTTAGACAAACATGTTTCACTTCGGAGAAAGATGCATCAATTTTATCAAGACCTCTTTAAAGATGTTGCAGGTATTCGCGTATTTTTAGAACCCAGTATTGATTATTTTTCAAATCATTGGTTGAGCTGTATTATTATCAATGAAGAAGTCACTGGTTTTTCAAGAGAAGACTTGCGCTTGCAATTAGAAAAGAACGATATCGAATCGCGTCCATTATGGAAACCCATGCACTTACAACCTGTTTTTAAAGACTGCCTGTATTTTGGAACTCAAGTGGCTGAAACTCTTTTTGAAAAAGGGTTGTGTTTGCCATCAGGATCAAATTTAACTGACGCAGACCGTGAGCGAATTGCGAATTCTATTAGAAGTTTGGTTGGTTAGCGGTATTCAGTGTTCAGTTGCAGTGGCAGTGTTCAATTATCAGTGATCGATAATGAGTTAATAGTCTTAGTCATTTGTAATTGACCGTTGAAAATTCAAGGCTAGATTTTTGTTGTGTCACCTTGAGCGGAGTCGAAAGGTCATCGATGGAAAAAAGAAAAGAATTAAAGTAAGACTAGCTTCTTTGTTAAAACTAACAATACTTAATAATGGATTCTTGCATTTACGAGAGTGACATTCGATTTGTCTTTCCGAATGCAGTTCAACAAAATTAAGAATCTCCATTATTTTTTTCTCCTAACTTTTTCTTGATAAAAAGTTACAAACCTGCCTGCGGCAGGCAGGAATCAAACCCTGTCATAGGAAACTCTTGCAGACCATTCACTTTCAACACTACATGCGTTACACTGCGTGTCGCACTTCCGTGTTTACGCTCTTTATTTCTTTGACAGGATGAGCTTAATAATAATCTTTAGTACATAATAAGTGAGTGTACAAGAGTTTTAAATATTGATTTTTCTACCATTTTGAACGGAGTGAAGAATCTCACAAATAATTATAAAAAGATTTCTCGACTTCGCTACGCTACGCTCAAAATGACAGGAGACAGAGAAAATTCAAAGCTATATTTGATGGAGATAATAAAACTTAAATATTCAGTGATCAGTTTTCAGTGGCAGTATTCAGTGATCAATTATCATTTATCAGTGAACAGTTATCAGTTAATAGTTATTGTCATAGTCAAAATGTAGTGAAGAATCACACACATTAAAAAAATAGATTCCTGTTATAATTTATCTTGAGAGAGGTTGAAAGGCTAGAATTATAAATCAATCGTCATTAAATTTTTTTTCGTAGTAAAAAGGTCTGGAAATGCGGAAAAAAGAAGCAGTTGTTAAGAAAAAAAGTTGAAGACTAAAATTTTGTTTCAACCTGACTGCTCGGCAGGTTTATCAATGAAAAAGAAAAATAAATAGTATTAATTTTGTCCTCGAATTAGGTGACATTTACAGAACTGACAGAATTTTATCAAAAGGCACAACGGGTGTTATAAAAATTTAAAGCTTTTATATTGGCTTCGTAATTATTTTAAGCTGTTTGAATTCTTTAGAAATTTAAAACAATGATAAATCATAATTTATCGTAAATTAGCCCAAAAAAGAGCAATGTTTAGACATTTTTTTTTAAGGAAAATAAATAAGTATGCCTCTAGATGGCTTGTTTTAATAATTGACATTATTTCTGTAAGTATCTCTTTTGTATTTGCTTATTTTGTTCGCTTTAATGCCAGTTTTAATTTTGATACACAAAATTTAATTCTACAGATACCTTTAATTGCAGTTTTATCTCTAATTAGTTTTTTGCTTGTTGGTTCTTATAAAGGAATCATTAGGCACACGGGTACTAGAGATGTATTCAATGTGTTTTTAGCCGCTACGTTACTAACTTCATTTACTTTTTTTAGTATATTGATAAACGGAGTTTTTGGTTTTTTTCCAAATTTTACAATACCAATATCAATTATCATTATTCACTATTTAGTGAATATATTTATATTAACATTGAGTCGATTTATTTTTAAAGCTTTTTTTGAGGTTTTAACTACGGAATTAGGACAGGTTAAAAACGCTTTAATTTACGGAGCTGGTGATTCTGGAATTATCACCTATGGTGCATTAAATAGAGAGACGAAAAATAATTATGAGGTTGTTGGTTTTATTGATGATGACATTCGTAAAATCAATAAAAAAATAGATCGGATTAAAATTTTTAGTTTAGATAAAATTACGTTTGATTTTATAGAAAAAAATAATATTGATGAAATTATTATTTCAATTCAAAATGTAAAACCTGATAGATTACTTGAAATCACGGATTACTTTATTCCGTTTGATGTTGAGGTTAAAATTGTTCCGCCATTATCTACTTGGATTGATGGGAACTTACATGCAAATCAAATTAGAGATGTAAAAATTGAAGATTTATTGGATAGAGCTTCAATTCTTATTGATAATCCAATTTTACAAAGGGATTTAAATAATAAAATTATTTTGGTTACTGGCGCGGCAGGTTCTATTGGAAGTGAAATATCTAGGCAGTTGTGCCAATACAAAAACAAGTTTTTAATTTTAGTAGATCAAGCTGAATCTGATTTGTATGAATTACAGCAAGAGTTAGTTCAAAAGGGAATTCAAAACTTTAAAGCTATTGTTGCAGATGTTCGAGACGAACAAAGAATGGAGTTGTTGTTTCAAGAGTTTTCTCCTCAAAAAGTGTTTCATGCAGCAGCATATAAACATGTGCCTTTAATGGAGGAAAGTCCGTGTGAAGCTGTCAAGGTTAATGTTAAAGGAACTAAAACAATTGCAGATTTATCTTTAATATACAATGTAGAGCGCTTTGTGATGGTTTCAACAGATAAAGCGGTAAATCCAACAAATGTGATGGGGGCAACAAAACGAGTTGCAGAAATGTATATCAGTTGTTTGAGTAAAAAAAGTAGTTCAACTAAATTTACCATTACTCGTTTTGGAAATGTATTAGGTTCTAATGGATCCGTCATTCCGTTATTTAAAAAGCAAATAGAAAATGGCGGACCTTTAACAGTTACACATAAAGACATTACTCGTTATTTTATGACGATTCCAGAAGCTTGTAAACTGGTGTTGGAAGCTGGTACAATGGGAGAAGGAGGTGAAATTTATATCTTTGATATGGGGAAGTCAGTTAAAATATTTGAAGTAGCTAAAAAAATGATTTATTTATCAGGGTTAAAGTATCCTGAAGATATTGATATTCAAATTACAGGTTTACGTCCAGGTGAAAAGTTATACGAAGAATTATTAGCAACAGGAGAAAATACGATTTCTACCTACCACGATAAAATTATGATTGCCAGAACACAAGATTTAGATTGTGCAAGTACCATTCTTTTAGTCGAAAAGCTATGTGTAGAAAATCAAAAAATAGAAAATCAAAAAACAGTTCGTATTATTAAAGAATTAGTCCCTGAATATATTTCTAACAATTCGATATATGAAAAATTAGATACTCCTTTTGCTAATTAGTTTAGTTTATGATGTTTTTACAAAAAAGGAAAATTAGTAAGATAGTTTTTAGGGTACAATTTTAATCTTCATGCTTTTTTAATATTTTATTAAGAAAATTATTAATCTAATGGATGATATCATTGCTTTTGTTATAATATATTTGAACACCTTAATTTAATTTATGATTTTAATAGCTGATGGTGGTTCAACAAAAGTTGATTGGATTGCTCTTGATTCTAATAGAGAAGAAGTTTTTAGAGTAAAATCTCTTGGTTTAAACCCTGCTGTAGTTTCAAAAAACGAATTACAGAAAAGAATTTTAGCAGTTTCTAAATTAACAAAAATTTCAGAAAAAATTTCAGAAATCCATTTTTATGGGGCTGGATGTGGAACACCAATTCCGGTTAAAATTTTAAAAGACATCCTAGAATCCATTTTTGTACATGCCAATATTGTTGTTGCAGAAGACATGTTAGCTGCTGTTTATGCAGCTTCCGGAGAAAAACCAGCAATTGTTTGTATTTTAGGAACCGGTTCTAATAGTTGTTATTTTAATGGCGAAAATTTAGAAATGAAAACGGCTTCTTTGGGCTATACAATTATGGATGAAGCAAGTGGTAATTATTTTGGTAAAATTTTATTGAGAGATTTTTATTACGAAATAATGCCGAAAAACATTGCTGCAACATTTAAAAACGAATTTAATTTAGATGTTGATACAGTTAAGTTTAACCTGTACCGACAAGAAAACCCGAACATGTATTTGGCTGGTTTTGCGAAGTTTATGTTTGAGCATAAAGAAGAAAAATACATTCGAAAAATAATTAAAAAAGGGTTTAAAACTTTTTTTAAATATCGAATTTTACCCTTAAACAAATCACCTGAAACTCCAATTTACTTTATTGGATCTATTGCCTTTTATTTTAGAGATATTTTAGAAGATGTTGCTAGTAAATACACGTTAAAAATTACAGCTATTATTCAAAGACCCATCGATAATTTGGTGCAATATCACAAAGAAAAAATCAATTTATAAAATCTAGAATTCTTTCTAAAGCCATTCCTCTAGAGCCTTTTATTAAGATATGCTGATTTTGAAAGGTTTTGTTTTCTAAATAATTTTGCAATAAATCAAACGATTGAAATGTCGTAAACTGTGTTGTTGTTTTATTGAATAAACTCCCCACTAAAATGACATCTTTTAAGCCCAATTCTGTGCAGTAATCATTGATAAATTGATGTTCTTGCAAGCTTTCTTTACCAAGTTCAAACATATCGCCTAGAATTGCGATTTTGTTGTCAGATTTTAGCGCGCTAAAATTGTCTAACGCAGCTTTCATGCTGGTTGGATTTGCATTATAAGCATCTAAAACAATAGTGTTCTTTTTTTTTGTTGTAATTATTTGAGACCGATTGTTTGTTGGTTGATAATTTTCTAACGCTTTTTTAATATGCGCATTGGTTATCTTAAAATGATGTCCAATGGTAATTGCCGCAGAAATATTGCTAAAATTATAGGTGCCAATTAAATTTGTTTGTATGATTTTATTTTCAAATTGAATCATCACAAAAGGATCTGCAGCAATAAATTGTATGGAATTACTTAATGGAATAGCATTGCTGTTTGTTGTTTTTTCAACCTGAATTGCATTATTTGTATTGACAAAAACTGTTTTATCGTTATTTTTTATATAATCATACAATTCTGATTTTGCTTCGATAACACCTTCAATACTCCCAAAACCTTCTAAATGTGCTTTTCCGAAATTTGTGATATATCCAAAATCAGGAGTTGCAATAGCACATAGAAACTCTATTTCTTTAGGATGATTTGCACCCATTTCTACAATGCCAATTTCTGTTTTTGGAGTCATAGATAACAAGGTTAAAGGAACGCCAATATGATTGTTTAAATTGCCAAGCGTTGCTGTGGTTTTATATTGCGTTTCTAAAACAGCATTGATGAGTTCTTTGGTTGTTGTTTTACCGTTGCTTCCGGTTAAGCCAATAATAGGAATACTTAATTTTTTTCTGTGATATTTGGCAAGATGTTGAAGTGTCTCTAAGACATTTTCTACGAGTATAATTGTGTTTGTTGTGACATATTTTTTTTCGTCAACAATACTGTATAATGCGCCTTTAGAAAGAGCTTCTTCAGCAAAAACATTACCGTTAAAATGTTCTCCTTTTAATGCAAAATAAATGGTGTTCTTTCTAATTTTTCTAGAATCAGTATCAACTAAGTAATGTTGAGAATAGATGTTGTATAAAGTTTCAATATTCATTTTTTAAATATAAAAAACCTCATTGTAAAAAAGCACAATGAGGTCTATTATTTTTTTTGAAAATAAAAAGAATTATCTTCTTGCGTTTCTCGCTGTTTTTTTCTTATAGGTCATTGGGCCAACTTTATCCGTTACACACCTAAAACCAATAAAGTTTGTAGACATGTATTCTGGCAAATATCTTCTTTGTGCCGGATCTAGCCAATATTCTCTGTCGCTCCAAGAACCACCTTTGTAGACTCTTGTATTGTTTCCAATTAATGTAGATCTAAATTTAGTGTCATACTTCTTTAGAATATTACCAACACTGTCTCTTTCGTCTCTTCGTGTTTTAGGAGAATTATACATTGCTGGATCATTTTCAAATTGTGTCAAATCTGATTGATAAAATCTTGAAGAATTCTTATTACCATCACCTAAATTAGAGTTGTTAGCAGCACTATAATTTCTTCTCATATAAATATCGTCTTTAGTGGTTGGAACATATTTAATGCTTCCGGGTAAATATAAAGGAATAATTTTTCCATTATCTAAAGTGTCATATTCTATAGAGTTCTCATCTACGATAACAACTTTTCCTTCTTTATTAATCATTTTTTTAGTAAAAACATTACCTCTATAATAATTAAAGTCGTTGGCATCAACATCTATATTTGGTCTGTAGACATCAGCAACCCATTCAGCAACATTACCAGACATGTCATACAACCCAAAAGCATTTGGAGGATATGACTTTACTTTAATTGGAATGTCAGAACCATCACTGCTCCAACCTGCTATGCCGCTATAATTTCCTTTAGACTGTTTAAAATTCGCTAATTGATCTCCTTTATATCGTTTAGATTTATCTCTAGTGTATTTTCCAGTCCAAGTATATTTTTTTCTACCTTTTAAGTTATTATATTCTCTCGTTTCAATAATAGATTTCGCTGCATATTCCCATTCAGCTTCAGTTGGTAAACGATATTTTTGTGCTAAAATTCCGTCAGAAAATGTTACTTGTCTTCCAGTAAATGCTCCTTTTTTTGGTTTTGGTTGTCCCTTTTTTCTTTTGATGTTGCTTGGTAAACCTTTTTTATAGATTGTAGAATCTCCATCAAATAAAGCATAAGGATTTTCTAAATAAACATCGGTATCAAAAACATTTTTACCTTTAAAATTGATTGAATCCATTTTCCAGATGTTTTTTATAACACCTTTATCCATTAAAATTTTTAGATTCACGGCATTTGTTCTCCATTTGCAATATTGTGTTGCTTGTAGCCAACTAACACCAACAACAGGGTAATTTGCATAGGCTGGGTGACGTAAATAATTTTCAGATAGTAAATCTGTATTTCCTAATCCTTTTCTCCATACCAATGTGTCTGGTAAAACTGAATTATAGATGTATTTATATTTTGGGTCATCAGGCGGAAAGACATCCTTGGTATATTGCGTAAATAATAAATATTCTGCATTCGTTACTTCTGCTTCATCCATATAAAAAGAACGTATATGCATTTTTTTTGGAGTAGTATTCCAATCAAACATTACATCGTCTTGTACTTGCCCCATGGTAAAAGTTCCGCCTTCAATAGCTACCATTCCACCAGGTGGTTTAGAGCCTTCAAAAGAGTTGCCTTTAATATAGTTTCCGTAATCTGGATTGTTAAATTTCCAACCAGTTAAAGAAGAAGTACAATCTGTACAGGTTTGACAGTTAGTAAGTGTTAAACTAACAATTACTAATAAAGAAAATTTTAATAAGTTTTTCATGTATCTTATTTAAATCTATTTAGGGTTTTTATTTAGCCTTGCAATTTACAATAATTATGTTTTCTACCAAGATAATTAACTTTTTTTACAGGCTGTTTCAATTATTCAAATTATAAACGATTGTTTTTTAGCTTTATTATAAGTATTCTTGCATTAGCTTAAAATATCGTAAACTTTATAGCGTTATTTTGATGAAGAAATGAGAAAAATACAGTTCCTTTTTTTAGTACTTATTGGTTTTAGCGCCTTAAGTTTTTCACAAACAACAAATTCTGTGTTGTCTAACGGTAATTGGTATAAGTTTTCTGTGGATACAACAGGTGTTTTTAAGATTGATATTTCCATGTTACAAAAAATGGGAATTAACACCGCAGATTTAAATCCTGAAAATATTAGAATTTACGGAAATGGAGGTACAATGTTACCGCAAAAAAATAGCGCTTTTAGATTTGCTGACTTACAGGAAAATGCAATTTATGTTGAAGGTGAAGATGATGGCGTTTTTAATTCAGGTGATTTTATTCTGTTTTATGCAAAAGGCCCGCACGATTGGGGATTAAACCCAAATTTAGAAACTGCCAATCATCGTCAAAATATTTTTTCTGACAAAGCCTATTATTTTTTAACCGTTGCAGAAACAAACGGAAAACGAATTTCAGAATTGCCAACGAATACAAATCCTGCAATAAAAACCATTACTACTTTTGATGATTTTATATTTTATGAAAAAGAAACCAGAAACTTATTTGCAGTAGGAACACAATGGTTCGGAGAAGATTTTAGTGTAGAAAATGTTCAGAATTTTAAATTAGATTTTACATCAATTGACACAAATTACCCCATAAAAGTTAAAGTTGCTGGTGCCGCAATTTCGGCTTTACCTTCAACAATGAATATAAAAATAAATACTCAAAATGCTTTTTCTATAAGTTACCCAAGTGTTACAAGTGGTTCGTTAACATTGGGTTGGCCAAATTTTAATTCGTCAGACATCAATGTGAATTCTTCTACAATTGATGTTTCTATCACCTATAATAATAATGGAAATCCCGGAGCAAAAGCATATCTAGATTATATAGAAATTGTTGGGAAAAAGCACTTAATTGCTAACGGAAAACAATTTTCTTTTAGAAGTTTTGAGGCTTTTAAGACAAACGGAACTGTAGAATATCAAATTCAAGATGCCACAAATGTTTCGCAACTTTGGGACGTTACAAGTCCTATCAACCCTAAGAAAATAACAAATTCATCAAGCGGAAACAATTTCACCTTCAGGGCAAGTGGCGGAGTTTTAAACGAATACATTGCGTTAAATCAATTCGATTATTTTACGCCAGAAGTTGATGGGAATTCATTGGTGAAAAATCAAAATTTACACGGGTTGAAAGACCTAAATTATATCATTATTACAAATAATGAATTATCGGCACAAGCACAGCGATTGGCAGAGTATCATCAAGTAAATTCTAGTTTGACAACGAAAGTGGTGCAGCTTTCAGAAATTTATAACGAGTTTGGTTCTGGAGCTCCAGATATTACAGCGGTTAGAGATTTTATCAAACGCGTTTACGGTACAAATACCAACGCAACAAGCAAATTAAAATATGTGTGCTTTTTTGGTGATGGCTCTTATGATTATAAAGATAGAATTACCGATAATAATAATATTGTTCCTGTTTTTGAATCGAATCAGAGTTTTAATTTGGCAACTTCTTATGTTACAGACGATTATTTTGTGATGTTAGATTCAAATGAAGGATCAATGCTTACATCAGACACCATTGATGTCGCTTCTGGTAGAATTCCGGTTTCTACAATTCAGCAAGCCACTGAAGTTGTCGATAAAATTTTAAGTTATTACACTACAGCATCGTTCGGAGATTGGAGAAATACCATTACGTTGGTTGCAGATGATATTGATGCCGCAGGAGAAGAATCATTAGAATTTGGTGTTGAGAGAATTGCGGATTCTATTAAAAAACACAAACCCATTTTTAACATCAATAAAATTTATGCGGATGCTTATAAACAAGAAAATTCTTCAGGTGGCGAACGTTATCCGCAGGTAAATTTAGCTTTGACAAACGCCGTAGAAAAAGGAACTTTGGTGTTAGATTATTTTGGTCATGGAGGAGAAGATGGTTTTGCAAGCGAACGAATTTTAGAAGTCCCGCAAATTCAAGGATTTAAAAACCCAAAAACATTACCATTATTTATTACAGTTACTTGCGAGTTTTCTAGATTTGATAATCCGTTAAGAACCACAGCTGGTGAGCTAATTTTTTGGAATAAAAATGGTGGCGCTGCAAGTTTAATTACCACAACAAGAGAAGTTTTTATTTCTACGGGGCAAAATTTCAACGAACGTTTGTTAAAAATTTTATTGCAATTTAATAATGAAGATGAATCGATTGCGGAATCTTTAATTGCGGCAAAAAACGGGTTTTCTAGTTTTCAGAAATTCTTTATTTATTATTTAGGAGATCCAGCAATGAAATTGGCAATTCCGAAACCAAACGTTCAAATAACCAAAATGAACGGCGTACATATTTCACAATCTTTAGACACGTTAAAAGCCTTGTCTAAAGTGAGTTTTGAAGGGGCTGTTACCGATACTGCAAATCAGGTTTTAACCAATTTTAATGGCACATTATCAACAACAGTTTTTGACAAGCTAATCCATAAAACAACGTTAGATAATAATAGTTTCGGAATTAAAATGAATTTTGATTCCAGAGAGAGTAAATTGTTTAGAGGAAAATCTAGTGTTACAAATGGCACATTTAAATTCGACTTTATAGTGCCAAAAGATATTAAAGTTGCTTACGGAAAAGGAAAATTAAGCTTTTATGCGTCTGATGAAAAAGATGATAAATCAGGTGCAAATTATGATGTTGTTGTTGGCGGAATAAATCCAAATGCAACAAACGATACCGTTGGCCCAGAGTTGTCAGTTTTTATGAATGATGAATCTTTTATTGAAGGAGGAAACACAAATACGTCTCCAAATTTAATCATTTCGTTGTCAGATATCAGTGGAATAAACACGTCAATTACATCGATAGATCATGATATTGTTGCAATTTTAGATGGAGATCAAGCAAATTCAATTCTACTAAACGATTATTACGAAACCGAATTAAACGATTTTACAAAAGGAAAAGTAGTGTATCAATTAAGAGATTTAATTGTTGGAAATCACACCTTAAAAATAAAAGCTTGGGACACCTATAATAATTCCTCAGAAGCAACGTTAAATTTTAGGGTTGTTAGCGATAGCGGATTGGTGCTAGATAATGTGTTAAATTATCCAAATCCGTTTATAAACTATACCGAGTTTTGGTTCAATCATAACAAGCCAAACGAACCATTAGAAGTGCAAGTTCAAATCTTTACTATTTCTGGAAAAATTATTAAAACAATAAACCGAACAATTCAAACTACTGGGAATTTATCTAGAAGTATCAATTGGAATGGTTTAGACGATTTTGGGAACCGATTAGGAAAAGGAGTTTATATTTATAAATTAAAAGTAAAATCAACGATAAGTAATCAGTATTCAGAAAAATATGAAAAATTAGTCATACTTTAGTCTCCAAACTTGATTACACAAAAGCTAAAATTTAAAAATGAAGAAAAGTTACTTACTATCAATCATATGCTGTTTTATGGTATTAAACACCATACAAAGTCAGTCTAATGCAATTACAACAGCAGCGCCATTTTTATTAATCACGCCAGATGCAAGAGCGGGCGGAATGGGTGATATTGGAGTTGCAACTTCATCAGATGCATTTTCATTATTTCACAATCCATCTAAAATTGCATTTAATACAAATCAAATTAGTATTGGTGTAAATTATACGCCTTGGCTGCGTAATTTGGTGAGCGATATTTTTGTTGGTGGTTTATCTTACGTTAATAGATTTAGCGAAAATGCAGCTTGGGCTGTAGATTTTAAATATTTTTCTTTAGGAAAAATAGAATTGACAGATTCTAATGGAAATTCGACAGGAACAGAAAACCCAAATGAGTTGGCAGTTTCTGGAACCTACGCTTTAAAATTAAGTGAAACTTTTTCTATGGGAGTTGGTTTGAGATATATTCATTCCAATTATAAATTGAGTGTTCAAAATCCAGATATCCAAGCAATCAATTCTTTTTCTGTAGATATTTCTGGTTACTACAGATCTCCAGAAGAAAATTATGGAACTTTTAATGGTCGATATCGCTTAGGGTTTAATATTTCTAATATTGGACCAAAAGTTTCTTATGTTCCAGGAAAAGAAGATTTTATTCCGACCAATTTAAGATTGGGTGGAGGCTTTGATTTTATTTTGGATGATTATAATATCATTGGAATCAATTTAGAAACCACAAAACTATTAGTGCCAACTCCGCAGCCAGATAATTCTGATAAGGATAAAGGATTTTTATCAGGAATGTTTTCTTCTTTTGGCGATGCGCCTGGCGGATTTAGCGAAGAATTAAAAGAATTTACCTATGCTTTAGGTGCCGAATATTTGTACAATAATGCCTTTGCTTTAAGAACAGGATATTATCACGAAAGCGAAATGAAAGGAAATAGACAATATTTTACAATGGGCGGCGGATTTAAAGCCAGATCTTTTTCGCTAGATTTATCTTACTTGATAAATGCCTCAAATGTAAATCATCCTTTAGAAAACACGTTACGGTTTTCTTTATCGTTTGATTTAGGTGAAATTTATGAAGATTATTAGTACCTTCGTTTATACACTAGTTCACAAGATATATGAAAAAAATTGATGTAGTAGCTTCTGCAACCGTTTATGATGATGTTTCAGAATTGCCTTCAAATGTTCAATTGCTAATGAATAAAGCAATTGAAGCCCGTAATAACGCATACGCACCGTATTCTAAATTTAGTGTTGGAGCCGCAATGTTATTAGAAAACAATCAAATTATTTTAGGAAATAACCAAGAAAGTGCTGCATATCCGTCCGGAATGTGTGCAGAAAGAGTTGCAATTTGGAAAGCTGGCTCAGATTTTCCTGGAGTTAAAGTAAAACAATTGGCAATTACAGCAAGTTCTAGTATTTCTAAAGTTGATAGGCCTGTTGGTCCTTGCGGCGCTTGTAGACAAACCTTGTCAGAATACGAAATCAACCAAAAAGAACCAATAGAAATTTATTTTATGGGCGAAGTTGGTAAAATTGTAAAAACAGAATCGTTGTTGTCTTTATTGCCGTTTTCATTTGATAGCACTTATTTGTAATGCAGCAAGACATTTCTTCTAGAGAAGATATTCATTTTATTATTACAGAATTTTATCAAAAGTTAATTTCTGATTCAGAGATGCTTCCCTTTTTTGAGGAGATAGTGCGACAAAATCATTTAGAGAAACACATCAATACTATTACAGATTTTTGGCAAGATATTTTGTTGCAAACAGATTCTTACAAGAATAATGTTTTACAAAAGCATTTAGATTTTGATAAAAAAGTTCGATTTAAAAAAGAACATTTCACGAAATGGTTAGGCTATTTAACAACTATAATTGACGCTTCTTTTGAAGGTCAGGTTACTCAAAACATGAAAGACAGAGCAAATTCTATTGCAATGGTAATGCAAGTCAAATTTAAACTTTACGATTAGTTTAAATTATTCCATTAAAAAAGCATATTTATTTAAAATGAATTCTCAATTTTAGAGAATCCGTAAAAATGAATAAAAGGACATTTTGTTTTTATTTTTACCAGTAAAAATGTGTTACTTTGTTTAAGGTGAACTAATTCATAAAACAATTAATGAATAATGATGAATTCGAAAATTACAGGAACTGGTTGTTACGTGCCAACAATTATCCAAGGAAATGAAACCTTTTTGGAACACAAATTTTTAAATGAAGATGGTTCTAACTTTGAAAGCAGTAATGAAGTAATTATAGAAAAATTTAAATCAATTACTGGAATCGAAGAAAGAAGATACGCTACTAGTAATTATTCAGCTTCAGATTTGGCTTTTTTTGCTGCCCAAAAAGCAATAGAAAATTCGGGTGTAAATCCAGAAGAATTAGATTATATTATTTTAGCACATAACTTTGGCGATGTAAAAAAACCAGCTGGGCAAAGTGATATATTACCAAGTTTAGCAACAAGAGTAAAACACAGTTTAGGAATTGAAAACCCTAATTGTGTTGCGTATGATATTTTATTTGGATGTCCAGGTTGGATCGAAGGTGTTATCCAGGCGCACGCATTTATAAAAGCCGGAATGGCTAAAAAAGCGTTGGTGATTGGTGCAGAAACTTTATCGAGAGTTGTTGATAAATCGGATAGAGATTCTATGATTTTTAGTGATGGAGCAGGAGCTTGTATTTTAGAAGCTACAGAAGAAAGCAAAGTCGGAATTTTAAGTCACGCTACACAAACATTTTCAAAAGAAGAAGCGTATTATTTGTACTTCGGAAAATCAAATGCAATAAATTCTAAGGATGATGAAAAATACATCAAGATGGAAGGACGTAAGATTTACGAATTTGCATTAAATCATGTGCCAGCAGCAATGAAATCTGCTTTAGATAAAAGCGGAGTTCATATTAATGATGTGAAAAAAGTGTTCATTCATCAAGCAAATGAAAAAATGGATGAAGCAATTATCAAGCGATTTTATAGATTGTTTAAGCAGCACGTTCCAGATGGAATAATGCCAATGAATATTCATGAGTTTGGCAATAGTTCTGTTGCTACAGTTCCTACTTTATTAGATTTAGTTTTAAACGGGCAAATTGAAAATCAAGAAGTTCATAAAGGCGATGTCGTAATTTTTGCGTCTGTAGGTTCGGGAATGAATATCAATGCAATTGTGTATCAGTTTTAAAGACTTATTTTTCATTTTTAGAGGAATAAAAAAAATGAAAATTCTTGTAAAAAAATCTAAATTCTTGTAGTATTTTTGCACATGCAACAACACAACGTACTTATCTTAGATTTCGGTTCGCAATACACGCAGCTTATTGCGCGTAGAGTTAGAGAATTAAACATTTATTGTGAAATTCATCCGTACAACAATCCACCAAAAGACTTATCAAACTTTAAAGCAGTTATCCTTTCTGGGAGTCCATTTTCTGTTCGTTCAGAGAATCCACTACATCCAGATTTATCAGAAATTAGAGGGGAAAAACCTTTGTTAGCAGTGTGTTATGGCGCACAATATTTAGCACATTTTTCTGGCGGATTGGTTGGTCAATCGAACACAAGAGAATACGGAAGAGCTCATTTATCTTTTGTAAAAGAAGATGAGCTTTTCTTTGAAAATATTTCTAAAGGAAGCCAAGTTTGGATGAGCCATTCTGATACCATCAAAGAATTGCCAACAAACGGTTTGCGTTTGGCAAGCACAAATGATGTTGAAAATGCAGCGTATAAAATTAAAGGAGAACAAACCTTTGCAATTCAGTTTCATCCAGAAGTGTATCATTCTACAGACGGAAAACAATTGTTAGAAAATTTTTTAGTGAAAATTGCAGGAGTTGAACAAACGTGGACACCAGATTCTTTTGTAGAAAGTACCGTTGAAAATATTAGAGCAAAAGTTGGAACAGAAAAAGTAGTTTTAGGATTGTCTGGTGGTGTAGATTCTACCGTCGCAGCAGTTTTATTACACAAAGCAATTGGAGAAAACCTGCATTGTATTTTTGTAAATAATGGGTTGCTTCGTAAAAACGAATTCACCGATGTTTTAAAGCAATATGAAGGAATGGGCTTAAACGTAAAAGGTGTTGATGCATCAGATCGTTTTATGGACGCTTTAAAAGGATTGACAGATCCGGAAGCAAAAAGAAAAGCAATAGGAAATGCGTTTATAGAAGTTTTTGACGCGGAAGCAAATCAAATAGAGGATGCAAAATGGTTGGCGCAAGGAACAATTTATCCTGATGTGATAGAATCAGTTTCTGTAAATGGAGGTCCATCAGCAACGATAAAAAGTCATCATAATGTTGGCGGTTTGCCAGATTTTATGAAATTAAAAATTGTAGAGCCTTTGCGCATGATTTTTAAAGATGAGGTTCGTAGAGTTGGCGCATCAATGGGAATTGATACAGCATTATTAGGAAGACATCCTTTTCCTGGTCCAGGTTTGGGAATCCGAATTTTAGGAGATATTACAAAAGAAAAAGTACGAATTTTACAAGAAGTAGATGCTATTTTTATAGATGGATTAAAAGAAAGCGGTTTGTACAATAGCGTTTGGCAAGCAGGAGCAATGTTGTTGCCGGTAAATTCTGTTGGTGTTATGGGAGATGAAAGAACTTATGAAAAAGTTGTAGCTTTAAGAGCTGTAGAAAGTACAGACGGAATGACAGCAGATTGGGTAAATTTACCCTACGAATTTTTACAAAAAACATCTAACGATATCATTAATAAAGTAAAAGGTGTAAATAGAGTTGTGTACGATATTAGCTCTAAACCACCAGCAACAATTGAGTGGGAATAATATACTAAGTTGCCTTATTTAATGTTATACTAAATAAAATTGTTAGTTTTAGAAAATGGTTTCTAAAAGCAGAAAAATAAATTACATGAAGCATTTTAAATTATTAATAACCCTTTTTGTTTTTACGATTGCAGTTTCTTGTGGGCAGCAAAAAAAATACATTACGTATAAAGTAAAGAAAGGAGAAACCATGCGGATTATCGCTAAAAAGTTAGATATTGCTACTAAAGATTTGTTACGCTTAAATCCGGATGTTGGTAGAAGACCAAAACCAGATACAGAAATTTTTATTCCGAGTAAAAACGCCACGAAACTGTTACACAAAAAAAACAATTCGAAAGATCTTGTTGTAAAAGAGACCATCCAAAAAGACACCATAAAACAACTAGATGACTTAGATGATTTAAATGAAGATTTTATCCTACATACCGTTCGTAAAGGCGATACTTTTTACAGTTTAACCAGATATTACAATGTATTAAAATCAGATTTATTGGCGTTAAATCCAGCCTTATCTGAAGGATTAAAACTCGGCGCAATTTTAAAGATTAAAGAACGCGTTGAAGGTGAAAAAATAGATGTAATTTACAAAGACACAATTACAGATAATGCTGTATTAAAAGTTGCTTTGTTGTTGCCTTTTAGAGCAACAGTTTTTGATACTGTTTCATCACAAGACATATTTAAAAATAGAGCCTTGCCAAATATTGTTACCGATTTTTATCTTGGAGCAGAACTGGCAATTGATTCATTAAGATATCAAGGAATTCAAATTGATTTTTCTGTTTTTGATACAGAAGATAGAAACACAAAAATAAACGATATTATTACAGATAATTCTTTAGAAGATAAAGATGTAATAATTGGTTCTATTTATTCTGATGAAACAATAAAATTAGCAAACAGCGTAAAAGCGCCGCTTGTTTTTCCTATTTTTTCTAAAGCACAAACTTCTTTTAGATCTTCTAGAATTGTAAAAACATCGCCAGATAAAAATTTGTATAAAGAGAAGTTGTTGTCATACATTTCTAAAGAATATAAGAATGAAAATATTATTATTGTTGGAGATTCTACAACAGCATCTATTACAGAAATAACTCAGATTGCAAATATTTTAAAACAGCACGATTCTATTAAAGAAGTTCATCAGATTGTTCCACATTATGGATACATCGCGCAAGAACGTTTTTTAGAAATGATGAAACCCGATTCTACACAAGTTACCAATTGGGTAATTATTGCAACAAATAATGATGTTATTGCTTCAGATGCAATCAATAGCTTAATCAGTTTTCCTGATCCACCAAAACCAGAAAAACCTAAAAATGGTGAAGAACCCGAAGAACCACAAGAAAAAATTAACTATAAAGTTAAATTATTTGGTTTTGATAAATACGATTATGTTGCTTACAACAAACTTGCGCAATTAGGATTTGTATATGTTACAGATTCTTATGTTGATGAAAGCTCTTTAGCGGCTCGGGTTTTTAACAATCAGTATTTGCGTAAGAATAAAGCATTGCCTTCTTATTACGCAACGCGTGGTTTTGATGTTACGTATGATGTAATTATGCGATTGGCGTCCGGAAAAGATTTGTATGACACCTTTAAAGACGGAGTTTCTTACCGAGTAGAAAGTAAATTCGACTTTAGCAAAAGACTGTTTGGGATATCACAAAACAGAGGCTTATTTTTGTTAGAATTTCAGCCAGATTTAAGTTTAAAAAGAATTGAGTAAACTAAAAAAGCTTCTGAATTTTCAGAAGCTTTTTTTTATACTATTAAGAAGAAACTAGATTTTTTTCATCTGTTGTTTCATCATTTTTATTTGATCGTTTAGCATGCCTTGTTTGTCTAATTTCTTAGCCTCGTTCATAAGCATTGTTGCTTCACGTTTTCTTCTTTTTGTCATCGCAATTCCAGCTAATTGTAGCTTTGCCATTGCCAAATCATGACTCATAGATAATCCAAGTTTCACCGCTTTCTTTAAATATCTTTCTGCTTGTGTAATGTTTGTTTGCGATAACATAATTCCGTGTAAAAAATTATAATATCCTTCTTGTTTTTTAGTTAAAGCTGCACTCGGATTTTTAATGTAGTTCAGCCATTTTTGTGCTCCAGGAAAATTTTGTTTACGCAATTGTAAAAACGCCAATAAAATAAATTCGTTTTTAAAATACAAAAGGATAAAAATTCCTGCTAGTAATAAAATAGAAATTCCATTCATGATATGTCCTTGCGAAAATTCGTACACAGACCAAGCAGTAATTAAAGTTGCAATTATTAATTTAAAATTTTTATGAAACATATATTGTTATTTTAATTTTAGGAAAGCAAAAATACAGCTTTCATTTTATTTTTGTTTGTCACTTCGGATGAAATCTCGGTAAATAAATTTCATCTCGATAAACTATTTTTTATAATATTTTTTATATTTAAACCAAGCAAAAGTTCCTAATATTGCTACGAATCCAACAGAGTAATATACCGAAGTTGGTGTAATAACTTTATCTCCACTTGCATACGAATGCAATCCAGATAAGTAAAAATTCACTCCAAAATACGTCATCATAATAGAAGCGTAGGTTATAATAGACCATAAGTTAAAAGTAAATCTACTTCTTAAACCAGGAATTAAACGCATGTGCAACACAAAAGCATATAACATAATGCTAATTAATGCCCAAGTTTCTTTTGGATCCCAACCCCAATAACGTCCCCAACTTTCGTTGGCCCACATTCCGCCTAAAAAGTTTCCAACAGTTAGCATAATTAAACCAACTGTAATAGACATTTCGTTAATAATGGTTAATTCTTTAATAGCTAAATCTAATTTTTTATGATTCTTTTTAGTAGTGAAAATCATTAAGAATAAAGAAAATATTCCTAAAATCATTGCCAAAGAAAATGGTCCGTAACTAGCAACAATAATAGATACGTGAATTAATAACCAATACGAATTTAAAACAGGCTGTAAGTTTGCAATTTCTGGATCTAACCAGTTTTGATGTGCAAATGCAAGAATAACTGCTGTTAAAAAAGTTGTTGCTGCAATTGTTAAAGAAGATTTTCTTCCAAAAACCAAACCAAATAACATGGTGGCCCAAGCAACATAAATGATGGACTCGTAGGCGTTACTCCAAGGAGCGTTTCCGCTAATGTACCAACGCGCACCTAATCCTAAAGTATGGAAAACAAACAATCCTATAATGATTGCAATCAATCCTTTGATTAAGTAATTGAGTACTTTTTTATCAGAAAAAATTTGAGCAATTACCACAAAAATTAACAGCGCTCCAGCCAAACCTAAATATTTTGCCAAGCGACTAAAAATGTTGAATTTATTGTAGGCAATTTCTAACTCAATTTTAGTGTCAGAAGGAATTACTTTTGCGCCAAATTTCTTTTGGAATTTTTTAATTCCAGTTAATATTTTATCTGCCTGTGTGTAATCTTTCGTTTCTTTTGCTTTTTGCAGCATCTGAATATAAACAGGTAAAACTTGACGAACAAAAACAGAATCGGTTCCTTTAAAACCTGCGTGTAATGTTTCTGGTTGAGAAACCCATTTGTTATTTGGATCATTTGGAATTGGAAAAATTTTAAATATTTGTCCGCCAATTGCCCGGTACAATAAACCAACTCTTTTGTCAATGTTTATTAAATCTTTTTCAAACTTATTTTTTACATTTTTCTTTTGAGCGTAATCAACTTTTGTTTTTATGATATACACACCTTCGTTAGATAAAAAGTCAGACAATCTTGCATGTGTAGCATCTTTTGGAACGCCTAAAATTTCTCTTATTTCTGTATTTCCTTTTTCTAAATAAATCATTGGAACTTCAATCCAAAACCGTGGATTTTCAATGATAGACAATAACACTTGACTAGGGCTCATTCCTTTGAAAGTCTCTTCATGCGTTACTTTTCTAACCAATTGAGAAGCAAAAGTATGTGCAGGTTTCATTCGCCCACCAGCATCTTGTATAACCAACGTATTAAATAATTCTGCATGTTTTGCATCTACAGAATTAGCAGCTAAAATGGAATCTACTTGCTGTTCTGAGATTGCATGTTCTTGGTGTTGTGCCGAAACAGCAACTGAGAAAAATAAAAATCCTAAAAGCGATAAAGCGGCTTTTTTCTTTCTAATTTTTTTCAACGTACTTTTTAAATAATCAAATCGAGTATTTTTTGCAAATAGAATGCAAATCAACCCAAAATACAACATTGAATAACCGATGTACGTAATTAAAGTTCCCCAAAAATCATGATTTACAGATAAGTGTGTTTCTTCAACTTCTTTAGAATTATCATAACTAGATTGAAATAATTTATAGCCTTTATAATCTAAAATATGATTCATAAATATTCTATAATCAAATGTTTCTTCTTTTGTAATTACAGTTACTTCACTTGCATACGAAGCGGCACTTTCTGAGCCAGGATATTTTTCTAACTGAAAATCTCTTAATTTCACGTGAAATGGGGTTTCTATGGTTTTAGAACCATACAACATTCTGAAATTTAAATTATCAACACTCAATTGTTCAGAGTTTTGCGTGTTGTACTGTCCACCTAATAATTCTACTCTTTTTGTTTTGTTATTTGTAGTGACTTCTATAACAATAATGTCGTGTTTTTTATCATCTTTTGGGCCGCTAACCATTTTTAGAATTCCTTTTTCTGCGGGTCTTGGAATTACAAATTGCAAACCAGAAATGTGATGTAATGATAAATATTTGAAAGTTGCTGTAGAATCTTTTACGATTTTTCCTTCGGCTTGATCGGCCATTCGCAACCAATTTCCGTCTTCTTTAGACGTCATTTTTAGCTCTCCATCTACAGTTGTAAAATTAATTGTCGAATTATTTTTAGAATCAAATCCAACTAAAACATTATGAATGTTTTGTGTAGTTCCTTTTTTAATATAATGTTCGTGTCTGGCGCCTTCGCTAGATTCTACAAAGAATAAATATTCATCCCCTTTTTCATCTTCAATTAATTTTTTTTCTGCCCACGGAATGTAATCTACTAGTTTGAAATCTACTTCTTGACCTCTAAATTTTGTAGAAAAACCCCAATTATTTTTTCCCCAAGTCGATAATAAAATCGGTTGATGAATGGTTGGTTTTTGTTGATTATTATCATCAATTACAACATTTAAATAGGTTTTTTCTGTAATAAATTTATTGGTAACTTCCCCTTCCTTAATAATCATTAAACCTTCATACCCAATATAACGCGTAACTCCCGCGCCAATCAATATGAATAAGAAAGCAGAATGAAATAATAAAACAGGCCATTTTTCTTTTTTGTACAACCTATACCTAAAAATATTTCCAAAAAAGTTGATTACAAAAAACACCATAATAGCTTCAAACCACCATGTGTTATAAACTAATGCTTTAGAAGTTTGTGTGCCGAAATCATTTTCTATAAAAGTGGCTACGCCCATTGATGCTGCAAACAGGAAAAATAAGACAGCCATTAAACGAGTAGAGTAAAGTATATTTAAGATTTTTTTCATCTTTGAAAAGTGTAAAATAAAAGTTTACAAATTTAAGGATAAAAGCTTGAATAAACGTTTGGATTTAACTGTTTTTTAAATAGAAGAAGTGTTAAAAAAAGAGTTTTTTAGATTGTGCTGTTTTGAGAATTTAGCTAACGTGTTTGTACAAGGTTAGTTGCTGTGGTTATGCTATAAATTTAATAAATAATTACTAACAAAGAATATTCGCGAGGGCTTTTATAAGTAGTCTAATTACTAGGTAATTAATTTAAGATGTTGTTGTGTGTCATTTTTTATCCGATATTTACATTGAAGAAATAACCAACTAAAGCTGTCAGTCCCATTGCGACAGTTCCCCAGAAAGTAATTCGGATTATAGCTCTTCCAATACTCGAGCCACCTGTTTTGGCCGCTAATGCTCCTAAAATTATTAGAAAAAATAATGCAAATCCGTAAAGTGAATATTCCATACTTTTTAATGGTAAAAAAAGCGTTACTAAAAAAGGAAGTAATCCGCCAACTGTAAATGCTGCACCAGAAGTAAATGCAGCTTGCATTGGCTTGGCTTGGCTAATTTCATTAATTCCTAATTCATCTCTAATGTGTGCTCCTAGCGCATCGTGTTCTGTTAATTCTTTAGCAACAGTTAATGCAGTCTCTTTTTTTAGGCCTCTTTTCTCATAAATTTCAGCTAATCTTTCTAATTCGATTTCAGGCATTTCATTTAGTTCTTGCTTTTCACGTTCGATATCAGCATTCTCCACATCAGTTTGTGAGCTAACAGAGACATATTCTCCAGCTGCCATTGATAAAGCCCCTGCGACAAGTCCAGCTAATGTTGCTAAAATAATAGGTTCTCGCATATGGCTTGCAGCTGCAACTCCAATAGCAATACTTGCTGTCGACAAGATTCCATCGTTAGCTCCAAGAACAGCAGCTCTTAACCAATTACTTCGGTGGATGTAATGGTTATCTAAATAATTGTCTAATTCTTTTGTTTTTTTTGTCATTTCTACTGTTTGTTCAAACTTCAGTGAATGTTAAGAATATGATTTTGTTTTAATAAAATCTATTCAGTGTTAGCGAAGTTACCGAAAAAGGAGTTTAGAAAAAAATCAAGTTATTTCCTCTTAAACAACCACAATCCAACGAAGGTAATCAATCCATTTAGTATCAATAAAGCAAAACTAAAATCAAAACTTAAATAGGTTATGCACAAATAATTGATTAAAAAAGTAAGTATTGGAGAAGATAAACATATAAACGGAACAGCTTTGTCTTTTACGTTGAGTTTGGTAAATAAACCAAAAGCATACAAACCTAATAAAGGTCCGTACGTATAATTTGCAAACGTAAATATCTTGGCAATAACACTTGCATCCGCAATAAAATATTTAAAAATAAGAATGGTTGCTATCAACACAAAAGAAAACAACACATGAATTTTCTTACGAATTTTCTCTTGTTCACTTTTCTCTTTTTTCTTGTCAATTTCTAAAATATCAATACTAAAAGAAGTAGTTAAAGAAGTTAATGCAGAATCTGCACTAGAATATGCAGCGGCAATTAATCCTAATAAAAAGAAAATAGCAGTTGCCAAACCTAACGTTCCTTTGGTAGCGATAATCGGAAATAATTGATCTTTGTGTGCGTTTATTCCGTTTTTCTGAGCATAATCTGTTAGTAAAATTCCCAATGCTAAAAAGAAAAAGTTGACAATTACCAACACAATGGTAAACCAAAACATGTTTTTTTGAGCGTCTTTTAAATTTCTACAGGTTAAGTTTTTCTGCATCATATCTTGGTCTAATCCTGTCATTGCAATGGCAACAAAAGCTCCGGCTAAAAATTGTTTCCAGAAATAATTTCCTGCTTTTGGATCATCAAAAAAGAAGGTTTTAGACAAATCGCTATCCGCAACATAACTAAATATATTGCTAATTTGCATTTCGCTAGAAATGGTGTAAATACAAACTCCAACTGCAATTAACATAAATAAGGTTTGCAAAGTATCTGTCCAAACAATGGTTTTAATTCCGCCTTTAAAAGTGTACAACCAAATTAATAAAATGGTAATTGAAACGGTTACCCAAAACGGAATTCCGTATGCATCAAACAATAATAATTGCAATACATTTGCCACTAAAAACAAACGGAAAGCTGCGCCAATAGTTCTAGAAATTAAAAAGAACGTTGCGCCAGTTTTGTAAGAATATTTTCCAAATCTGTCTTCTAAATACGTGTAAATAGAAGTTAAATTCAATCTATAGTACAAGGGCAATAACACCAAGCCGATAATTGCATATCCAACAACATACCCCAAAACCATTTGCATATAACTCATGCTTTGATCTTCTACCCAACCAGGAACGGAAATAAATGTGACTCCAGATAATGAAGCGCCAATCATACCAAAAGCCACTAAATACCAAGGCGATGAATTATTTGCTTTGAAAAATGTTTGGTTAGTTGCTGATTTCCCTGTGATGTAAGAAATCAATATCAATACACTAAAATAAGCGACGATTAATAAAATAATATGAAGTGGTTGCATTGTTAAGTTGTAAATGTTGAATGATCAGTTTTGAGTTACGAATATAGTTTTTTTAGAGGATAGATAAGAAGGAAAATAAAATAGATCAACTGAAAACTATTTTTTCTATTTTCTCTCTTCTTTTTTCTTTTGAAATTGTAGATTTGCATCTATGGATTTTTCATCAAAATTGTTAGAAAATGCAGTGAACGAAGTTTCGCGTTTGCCGGGAATTGGGAAGCGAACTGCTTTGCGCTTGGTGTTACATTTGTTAAAACAACCAACAGAACATACCAATTATTTGTCAGAAGCTTTGTTGCATTTGCGCAACGATGTAAAGTCGTGCGAAAAATGTCATAATATTTCTGATACCGTTTTATGCGAAATCTGTAACAATCCGAAACGAAATTCAGAAATTGTGTGTGTTGTAGAAGATATTCGTGATGTAATGGCGATAGAAAGTACCTCGCAATTTAAAGGTTTGTATCATGTGTTGGGCGGAAAAATTTCTCCGATTGAAGGAATTGGTCCACACAATTTACAAATAGAATCTTTGGTGGAAAAAGTAGGGAAAGGAGAAATTAAAGAATTGATTTTTGCTCTGAGTTCTACCATGGAAGGCGATACAACCAACTTCTATATTTTTAAACAAATAGAAAAATTTGAAATAATAACTTCTACCATAGCACGCGGAATTTCTGTTGGAGACGAATTAGAATACGCAGATGAAGTTACGTTGGGAAGATCTATTGTAAATAGAATTCCGTTTGAACAAAGTCTTAGTAAGTAGCAGTATTCAGTTGCAGTTTTCAGTGTTTTACTGAATACTTTAACCTAGGTTTCTTCTTTTAAAAACAGCTTTTGTAGAGAATGGAACTAAAGTTCGTGTTTATGAACAATTGTTAATTATAAATTGGAATTAAATTGCATTGTATTACAATGCAAATGCAATAGTTTTTTATATTTGTATTATAACTACTTAATAGTTGTAAAAAAAAACGCCAATGCTACGAACATTGACGTTTAAATAAGGTAGTTAGCTTTGGACACTATACTGGTTATTTTGTTTTCGAATTTATAAGGTTTGGAATCTTATAAATTGCTCATCAAATTCAAATTAACTTTTACCTTAAATGAAGAACATTAATTAAAGGTCTTCATCTCTTCAAAGATACTTCTAGTTGTCTGTAAGTCAAAGTTATACTTATTCACGAAAAGTTGAAGTTTTTAACAAAACGTTCACATTTACTGAGGTTTTATTGATGAAAAAATAACAGTTAAGTTGTTGGTTAACAATATATTGAAAATAAGTATTTTTTTAAACCCTTGATTTTACTGACTTTGTAAAAATTAGTTTTTTATAAAAGAAAGATTCTTAAAATCTCTAATATTTAAAAGTTAGTCTTCTAAATCTTCTTCTTCCAATGCATCATCTTCGTCAGAAGTATCCCAATCTTTTTTAGCTCTAATATTTTTATAGAGTTTGATTCCGAGCATTAATAAAATTCCGAAAAGCGCAATTCCAACAACTCCCCAAATCCAGTTGATAGCACTTTTTAAAGTGACTAAAAATACAATTGCAAATAAAATAATAGTAGCTACTTCGTTCCAAATTCGCAGTTTAAAAGAAGAATATTTAATAATGTCGTTTTGTAATTGTGTGTATATTTTTTGACAAGCGCCGTGATAAAAATACAATGCTAAAACAAAAGCCAGTTTCACCAACATCCAATCCATTTTTAAATACGCAGGGTTTTTATACAACATCCAAAAAGCAAAGAAACTCGCCAAAACTGCAGATGGCCACGTAATAATGTACCACAATCTTTTCGCCATCAATTTGTATTGAGTTTGTAAAATTTCTTTTGCTGGTTCTTCTTTATCTTCTGCTTCTACATGATAAATAAACAAGCGAATAATGTAGAACAAACCGGCGAACCAAGTGACTACAAAAATAATGTGTAATGCTTTTACGTATAAAAAATCCATAGTTTTTAATTTAGTAGCAAAGTTAAAAGTAATTATTCTAATTTTAATGAGATTGCCGCGTCATGCTTCCTCGCAATGACAACTGCAAACTGCTTCTGAATACTGCCAACTAATTATTTGCCCATTCATCAATCCAAGTATTCATTACTTGTACCCAATCATCATTGTCGTTCATACACGGAATGTGTTTGTAATCGGTTCCGCCGCCAGCAAAAAATTGTTTTTCTCCTTCCATGGCAATTTCCTCTAAAGTTTCTAAACAATCAGAAACAAAAGCTGGAGTAACCACTGCCATTTTTCGTTTTCCTTCTTCTTTCGGAATTCTATCAAATTCAAAATCTGTGTATGGTTTTAACCAAGGATCTTTTAATAAGCGAGATTGAAAAGAATTGCTATACGTTCCTTCTTTTAAATTCAACGTTTTTGCAATCTCTTTGGTCGTTTCAAAACATTGATGACGGTAACAAGTTTCGTGCGCTTTCGATGGTTTTTCACAACAAGAACCATCAATTTTACAATGATTTTTTGTTGGATCTGTTTTTAAAATATGACGCTCTGGAATTCCGTGATACGAAAACAAAATATGATCATACTCAAAACCGTTTAAATGATTTTGGATGTTGTCAGACATCGCTTTAATATATCTCGGTTCGTTGTAAAACGATTGTATTTCTGTCGTTTTTATATTCGGGTAAAATTGCTTTCTAACTTCTTCTGCTTTTACCAAAACGGTTTCTGTAGAAGACATTGCAAAGTGTGGATACAAAGGCACAATTAAAATTTCATCAACTCCTTTTTTAGCCAATTCATCAAAACCTTTTTTAATTGTCATCGTTCCGTAGCGCATTGCTAAAGCAACAGGAATTTCTGTATTGTCAGCAACTTTTTTTGCAAAACGTTCAGAAATTACAACTAAAGGCGAACCTTCTTTCCACCAAATTTTTTTATACGCAGCAGCAGATTTTTTTGGACGTACGTTTAAAATGATTCCTTTGATCAATAAAAAACGTTTCCAATACGGAATGTCAATGACGCGTTCGTCCATTAAAAATTCGTCTAAATAAGTACGAACGTCTTTCGTTTTTGTGCTTTCTGGTGATCCTAAGTTGATTAATAAAACTCCTTTCATTGTTGTCTGTTGATGCGTTTATTTATTGATGAAGTTGATCATTGTTTATTGTTAATTGATTTGTTACTTCATACAGCGCAATCGATAAACTATGGATTACGTTCATGGAAGAATTTCTTCCGTACATTGGTATTGCAACCGTTTTATCAACGATATTGATGTTTTCAATTCCGTTGCGTTCACTTCCTAAAAGCAATACAATTTTTTCGTGTTTTGTAAAATCAAACTCTTGAATTGAAGTGCTTTTATCCGTAATTTCAATTCCGATAATGGTGTTTTCTTCTGCTTTTAATTGCTTGATGATTTGCGTAAAATCCGAATACGTTTCATGTTCAATTTGATTGAGCGTATTTCTCGCTGTTTTTTGTACAATTCTGTTTTCAATTGACGGCGAAGTTTTGTGTAAATAGATTTTTTGCACACCAAAACTTTCAGAAATCCTAAAACACATTCCGATGTTTTCCGGAGTTCTTATTGCGTCACAAACAATGGTAATTGGGAAGCTTTGTTGTTTGTTTTCTATTTCTGTGTGATGTAGTTGTTTCATTAAATGATTTTACAAGGAATTCACATATTTTTTTGGAGTGGTTCCAAATTTCTTTTTAAAAGCAGCAATAAAATGACTTGAGGTGCTGTAGCCGATTTTAGAACCAACTTCATTTACATTGTGTTGATTGCGTTCTAATAATCTCCTGGCGTGTTCCATTTTATAATCTAATAAAAAAGCATAAACGGTGTCGCCATAAATTTGTTTAAAACCTTCTTTTAATTTTTTTAATGACAAGCCAATTTCGTTAGATAATTCTTGTAAACTTGGCGGTTCTGCCATTCTAGAAATGATAATATCTTTTGCTTTCCTGATTTTTAAAACATTCTGTTCGTCAACCAAAAAAGGACAAAAATCGGCATTTGCTGTATCTTCTTGCTGAAAATGCAAACTCAATAATTCGTAAATTTTCCCTTTGATAAACAATTCTTTTATTGAACTATTTACATTAGAATTGATGATTTGTTGCAAAACAATTAACACCGAAGGCTTGATAATATCGTCGTTGTAATATTTTCTATTGATGTTTTCATCGCTTAAAAAAGGAATGTGATTTGCCTCTTTAGAAAACAACGAATGAAATTTTTCTATAGAAATCAACAAAGAAACCAAAGAAGTATTCGGGTCAATTTCTAAATTAATTGGTAATTTTTGTTGTGGATTGTACAGTAAAATACAATGCTGATTTAAAACATCAAGTGTGTAACTTCCGTTATTAAATAAAAACTTAGCGTTTCCTTTAATACAAAAATGCAACTGAATAAAAGAGTTATCTATGTCTCTTTCAAATCGTTGTGTTTTTTTGCTTTCGTTGTCAAAGTGCAATAAGAAAAATAAATTCTCAATACTGATTTCTTTGAAAGTACTTTCTGCGTTGTTTTTTGTCATTTTAAAAATTTAATAAGAATTCTTTTTATTTAGAATCGTTCTATATAAAAATCAATAGAAGCCCTTATTTTTCAACAAAAATACATAAATTTTAGTTTTATTAAATATTAAATTGTTAAAAAACGTAGAACGACATTAATAGTTCTTTAAGCGATACTTTTATTGATAGGAAGTTTTTACTTTTGAGCTACTTTTTGAAAAACAATACATGACAACCAAAAATCATCAAGTAAGTTTATACAATATCGGAGTAAGCTATAAAAAAGCAGAAGCCGATGTTAGAGGTAAATTTTCGTTAACCAAAGATGCTCAAGTTAAAGTCTTAAAAGAGGCAAAAGAAAGCGGAGTTGATGGTATTTTTGTATTATCAACCTGTAATAGAACAGAAATTACTGGTTTTGCAGAACATCCTTTTCAATTAATTAATTTATTGTGTAAATATTCTAAAGGAACGGTAGAAGAATTTGCTGCTGTTTCTAATGTGTATAAAAACCAAGAAGCTATTTCGCATTTGTTTAGAATGGGAACGGGTTTAGATAGTCAGATTTTAGGAGATTACGAAATTGTAGGTCAATTAAGAAACTCTTTTAAGCAAGCGAAAAAGCAGAAAACAACCAATGCTTATTTCGAAAGACTTTTAAATCAGGTGATGCAAGCAAGCAAACGTGTTAAAAACGAAACGCGTTTAAGTTCAGGTACAACATCAGTTTCGTACGCGGCAGTTCAATATATTATCGCCAATTTATCAAATTATAATCACAAGAACATGTTGGTTTTTGGTTTGGGTAAAATGGGAAAACATACCTGTAAAAATTTAGCGGAATACACAGAAAATAAATCGGTTTGCTTGATCAATAGAACTGAAGAAAAAGCAACAGAGTTTGTTAAAGAACATCAATCAATTAGAAAAGCAACGATAGAAAATTTAACTTCTGAAGTAAAAAAATCAGATGTTTTAATTGTTTCTACTGGTGCTGATGTTCCAACAATTACTTTAGCCCATATTCCTACGGATAAAGAAATTCTAATTTTAGATTTATCAATGCCCGCAAATGTTGCTGTTGAGGTGAAGAACTTGCCAAATGTAACGCTTGTAAATGTTGATGAATTGTCAAAAATTACAGATAAAACCTTAGCAATTCGTCAACAAGAAATTCCTTTTGCAGAGTCAATTATAGAAACGCATAAAAATGAGTTTAATGAATGGTTAAATCATCGTAGATTTACACCAGCAATTAATGCGTTGAAACAATCGTTAGAAACGATTCAGCAAGATGAAATTGCTTTTCATAAAAAGAAGTTGAAAAATTTTGATGAAGAACAAGCAGAAGCTATAACATCAAGGTTTATTCAAAAAATAACAACACAGTTTGTAAAACATTTAAAAGACGACGAAACGTCAATTCCGCAAAGTATTGATGTGGTTAGTAAAATGTTTGGAACTGAATTAGAAAAACTACATGCAGAAGATCATTAGAATTGGTACAAGAGACAGTGAACTAGCACTTTGGCAAGCGAAAACAGTTCAACAACAATTAGAATATTTAGGACACAAAACAGAGATCGTTGCCGTAAAATCAACAGGAGATTTAGTCTTAGATAAACCTTTGTACGAATTAGGAATTACAGGAATATTTACGAAGAATTTAGATATTGCTTTAATGAATGATGAAATTGATATTGCAGTTCATTCTTTAAAAGATGTGCCAACAATATTACCAAAAAGTATTGTTCAAGCTGCAGTTTTAAAAAGAGGAAACTCTAATGATATGCTTGTTTTTAAAGACAACGAGGAGTTTTTAACGCAAGAAAACGCCATTATTGCTACTGGAAGTTTAAGAAGAAAAGCACAGTGGTTGCATCGTCATCCAACACATCAAGTTGTTGGTTTAAGAGGTAACATACAAACCAGATTAGAGAAATTAAAAAACAACGATTGGAATGCCGCAATTTTTGCAGCTGCCGGATTGGAAAGATTAAAGCTAAAACCAGATGGCGCTTTTAGTTTGGACTGGATGATTCCTGCTCCAGCGCAAGGAGTTGTAACTATTTCTGCATTGGCGGAATCTACGGGTGTTTTAGAAATATGTAAAGAATTAAATGATGAAGAAACAGCAATGCTTGCAAAAGTAGAGCGCGATTTCTTAAATATTTTAGAAGGTGGTTGTACCGCGCCAATTGGTGCCTTAGCTTTTATAAAAGAAGACGAAGTGTATTTTAAAGGTGTTTTATTAAATGCTGATGGAACCAAAAGAATAGATGTTACTTCTAAAGAGAAAATTGGGAGACATAATTACATCGCCAAAGAATGTGCAGATTTTGTACTGAATAGAGGCGGAAAAAAAATAATGGATTCGCTAAAAGGAAATAAAGTAAAAGAATTTGCAGTGTATTCTACAAAGAAACTTTCTGAAATTCAAAAACGATTATTGCCAGAAACTGTTGCAATTGATGACAGTGATTTTATAAAAATTCGTTTTAATAGGATTGCACCAAAAGTGATCAAAAATGACATTGAAAATGTGATCATAACAAGTAAAAACGGTGTAGAATCGTTGTTGAATAGTTTTGTGAAACAGGAATTAAATTTCAAAAATATTTACTGTGTTGGTAGAAGAACAAAGAAGTTAATCGAGCAGAAAATAGGAAAAGTAACGCATTCAGAAAAGAATGCAGAGAAGTTAGCTGAATATCTTTCAAAGAATATTAAAGGACAAGAAGTAACGTATTTTTGTAGCGATTTACGTTTAGATACCTTGCCAGAAGTGTTGACAAAAAGCGAAATTACAGTAAACGAAGTAGAAGCATATAAAACCATGTTTAGTCCAGTAAATGTGAGAGAACAATTTTCTGGAGTGCTATTTTACAGTCCATCTACCGTTGAAAGTTATTTGCAAGATAATCAACCAAATAAAATTGCTTTTTGTATCGGAGAAAGTACCGCGAAAGAAGCAAGAAAACATTTCGAAAATGTACAAGTTGCCAATTTACCAACTGTAGAAAGTGTGTTGGAATTGGTGAATTTACATTATGTGAAAGAATAAATTAAAATGTCTCCACGAGTGGAGTAGAGAGGTTTTAATTAGGTCTCGACTCCGCTCGACCTGACATCGACATAAATAAAGATAATGTTCAGAACAAGAAGACTTAGAAAATCAGAAGCAATCCGCAGATTGGTTAGAGAAACCAAATTGTCTGTGGATGATTTTATCTATCCACTTTTTATTGAAGAAGGAGAAAGTATAGAAACAGAAATTGTTTCGATGCCCGGAATCAAACGTTTTTCTTTGGATAGAATCTCTAAAGAATTAGGTGAAGTTGTTTCTTTAAATATTCCTGCAGTTTTGTTATTTGGAATTCCGTCTAAGAAAGATGATGAAGGAACAGAAACTTGGAATGATAACGGAATTATGCAACAAGCAATTCGTTTTATCAAAAAGAAGTATCCGAGTTTATATGTCATTACTGATGTGTGTTTTTGCGAATACACGTCTCACGGACATTGCGGAATTATCCATGACAATGATGTAGATAATGATGCAACTTTGGTGAATATTGCAAAGCAAGTAATTTCGCATGCAAAAGCTGGAGTTGATATGGTTGCGCCATCAGGAATGATGGATGGAACAATTGATATGGTGCGTCAGTCTTTAGATAATTCGGGTTTTGTGAATTTGCCAATTATGGCATATGCTGTAAAATATGCATCTGCTTTTTATGGTCCTTTTAGAGATGCGGCAGATTCTGCTCCAACTTTTGGAGATAGAAAAACCTATCAAATGGATCCTGCAAACAGAGATGAAGCAATGCGGGAGGCAACTTTTGATGATCAAGAAGGAGCAGATATTTTAATGGTAAAGCCAGCACTGTCTTATTTAGATATCATTAGAGATTTAAAAAATAATTTCGACCGACCAATTGCATGTTATAATGTAAGTGGCGAATATGCAATGATAAAAGCAGCGGCAGAAAAAGGTTGGATTGATGGCGAAAAAGTAATGATGGAAAGTTTATTGTCCATGAAAAGAGCAGGAGCAGATATTATCATTACCTATTTTGCGAAAGAAGCAGCAAAGGTTTTGTTGAAAAAAAGATAGAATGTCTCCTCGAGCGGAGTCGAGAGGTCTCGAATGCGTTCAATCAGACAAAAAAATAAAAAAAATGAAATTCGAAAAATCACAAAAACTATACGAAAAAGGATTGGTACATCTTGTAGGAGCAGTAAATTCTCCTGTAAGAGCATTTTCTTCTGTTGGAGGAAACCCATTGTTTATCAAAAAAGCTAAAGGAACTAAAATTACCGATGTTGATGGAAATGAATATGTAGATTTAGTATTGTCTTATGGACCAATGATTTTAGGGCATCGTCATAAAAAAGTACAAAAAGCAATTAGCAAAGCGTTAAAAAAAGGGTATTCTTTTGGAGCATCAACCAAAAATGAAATCAAACTTGCAAAAATTGTTTGTGATGCTTTTCCAGGAATGGACAAAGTACGTTTTGTAAACTCAGGAACAGAAGCTGTATTAAGCGGAATCCGTTTGGCAAGAGCATTTACAGGAAAAGATAAAATCATCAAATTTTCGGGTTGTTATCACGGACATCAAGATGCGTTATTAGTTGCAGCAGGATCAGGATTGGCAACGTTAAGTTTGCCGGGTTCTAAAGGAGTTCCGGAAGGAGCAGTAAAAAATACTTTAATTGCAGGATTTAATAATTTAGAAAGTGTAAAAAAGCACTTTGAAAATGATGATAATATTGCTGGTGTAATTATTGAGCCAATTGCAGGTAATATGGGAGTTGTAATTCCGCAAGATAATTTCTTGGTAGAATTAAAAGCGTATTTAGAAACAAAAGGAGCTTTGTTAATTGCTGATGAAGTAATGACAGGCTTCCGTTCTAAATTTGGTGGAGCGCAAGAGATTTTGGGAGTTGAAGCAGATATTACGTGTTTAGGGAAAGTAATCGGAGGAGGTTTTCCTGTGGGAGCATACGGAGCCAGAAACGAAATCATGCAAGAAGTTGCACCTTTGGGCGGAATGTATCAAGCTGGAACTTTGAGTGGAAATCCGATTGCTATGGCAAGCGGAATAGCTACGTTAAAAGAATTAAAGAAACAAAATCCATATGCTGAATTTGAAGAGTTTTCGAGTATTCTAGAAGTAATTTTATTAGAAACTGCGAAAAAATACGATGTAGATCTAGTTGTAAATAGATTTGGATCAATGGTAAACCCATTTTTTAGAAAAGGAGAAGTTACCAATTTCGAAGAAGCTCAAGAATCTGATACAAAGAAGTTTGCAGTTTTCTTTTGGGAAATGATTAAAAATGGAGTGTTTTTGCCGCCATCGCAATTTGAATCTTGGTTTTTATCATCAGCATTAACAAAAAAAGATTTAGAAAAAATAACAAAAGCTATTGATTTGGCAATGAGAAAAGTAGCTGATAGCTTTTAGCCTTTTGATTTTAGAATTAATTGAAAAAGAAGGAAAAATGATTAATGGATTAATAAATACGATAAAGAATAGCTAAAAGCCAAAGCGAAAAGCTAAGTGCTAATAGCCAAAAGCTATAATATGATAAAAACGATTTATTTTTAAGAGCATTAAAAGGAGAAGTAGTAGATCGTCCTCCAGTTTGGATGATGCGTCAAGCAGGAAGATTCTTGCCTGAGTTTAGAGAAATTAGAGACAAATATGATTTCTTTACGCGTTGTAGAACTCCAGAATTGGCGTCAGAAATTACGGTGCAACCCATTCGTAGATTTGGAATGGATGCTGCAATTTTGTTTTCTGATATTTTGGTGATTCCACAAGCAATGAATATTGAAGTGGAAATGAAACCCAATTTCGGCCCGTATTTGCCAAATCCAATTAGAGATCAAAAAGGTGTTGATGCTGTAATTATTCCTGATGTTCATCAAGAATTAGGATACGTAATGGAAGCAATAAAAGCAACCAAAGAAAAGCTAAATGATGAAATTCCATTAATTGGTTTCGCAGGTTCTCCTTGGACCATTTTATGTTACTGTGTACAAGGTCAAGGTTCTAAAAACTTTGACAAAGCAAAAGAATTTTGTTTTACAAATCCGATTGCTGCACATCAATTATTACAAAAAATTACAGATACCACAATTGCATATTTAAAAGCAAAAGTTGCAGCTGGTGTTGATGCTGTTCAGGTTTTCGATTCATGGGGGGGAATGTTATCTCCTGTAGATTATCAAGAATTTTCTTGGCAATACATTCAGCAAATTATTGATGCTTTAAAAGAGGAGGCGCCAGTAATTGCTTTCGGAAAAGGGTGTTGGTTTGCACTTAATGAAATGTCAAAATCTGGTGCTTCTGCATTAGGAGTAGATTGGACCTGCTCTCCAAGAAATGCACGTTATTTATCTGGTGGAAATATCACTTTACAAGGAAATTTTGATCCAACAAGATTGTTTTCTCCGCCGGCGGAAATCAAGAAAATGGTGCATCAAATGATCAATGAATTTGGAAAAGACAAGTACATCGTTAATTTAGGTCACGGTATTTTACCAAATATTCCGTTAGAAAATGCAAAAGCATTTATTGATGCTGTAAAAGAATATAAAGTAAATTAAAATGTTTTGGGCGTTCCCTAAAGGTCGCGCTTTCCGTTATATCTTTTTGCAAAAAAGCAAAAAGGATGTCACTTCAATCGCTAACGCACATTTTAGTCAATACAAACAATGAAGAACAAGTTTTACGCTTACATAGAAAACTTACAAGACAGCATTACTTCAGCATTAGAGAAAGTTGATGGAAAAGCAATGTTTCAAGAAGATAATTGGAAACGCGCTGAAGGCGGTGGAGGTAGAACTCGTGTTATTGAAAATGGAAACATTTTTGAAAAAGGTGGCGTAAATATTTCTAAAGTCTTTGGTGAATTGCCAGAAGCATTGCGTAAACAATTCGGAGTAGAAGAAGGAAATTTCTTTGCTTGTGGATTGAGTTTGGTATTGCATCCAAAAAATCCGTTTGTGCCAACTGTACACGCAAATTGGCGTTATTTTGAAATGTATAATTCTTCTGGAGATGTTGTTACCCAATGGTTTGGTGGCGGACAAGATTTAACTCCGTATTATTTGTTGGAAGAAGATGCAGTTCATTTTCATACCGTATGTAAAACAGCTTGTGACAAACATCATTCAGAATTTTATCCGAAGTTTAAAGAAACCTGTGATACTTATTTTTGGAATGCACACAGAAATGAAGCGCGTGGAGTAGGAGGTTTGTTTTTCGATTACTTAAAAGAAACAGATGAGTTTTCAATAGAAGACAGATTTAATTTTGTAACAGAAGTTGGCAACAGTTTTTTAGAAAGTTATGTACCTATTGTAGAAAAAAGAAAAGATATTGAGTACTCTAAAAAACATAAAGATTGGCAAGAAGTGCGCAGAGGTCGTTATGTTGAGTTTAATTTGGTACACGATAGAGGAACCTTGTTTGGATTGAAAACAAATGGAAGAATAGAAAGTATTTTAATGAGTTTGCCTCCAGTTGTTCAATGGAAATACAATCATCATCCAGAAGAAAATTCTGAAGAAGCCAAATTATTAGAAGTGTTGGCAAATCCGAAAGATTGGATTTAAAATATTATTATATATTTATTAATAAATCATATTAACTGCGAATATGATTTTTGATAAACAAATAGTTGTACTTATTTGCGAATAGTGTAATTTTTTATTTTACTTCATTTTTATTTTTCAATAAAAATTTCAATAAATAATCATTGAAATTTAGTACTTTCGCATTCTATAAAACAAATAATGTAATGGCTAGATTTGAATTAAAACTTCCTAAAATGGGTGAAAGTGTTGCAGAAGCAACAATTACATCATGGTTAAAAGAGGTTGGTGATACGATAGAGTTAGATGAAGCAATTGTAGAAATTGCTACAGATAAAGTTGATTCTGAAGTGCCGAGTGAAGTAGAAGGAACTTTAGTTGAAATTTTATTTGAGAAAGATGATGTTGTTGCAGTTGGTGCAACAATCGCAATCATTGAAACCGAAGGCGGAGAAACTGTTGCGGTTTCAAATAAATCGAATGAGTCTCCAAAAGAAGTTGTTGAAATAGAAAAAGAAGTAGAAGCAACAATAGAGCAGGTTGCTACCCCGATTACAAAAACTTCTGAGAGTGGTAAATTTTACTCTCCTTTAGTTAGAAATATCGCTCAGAAAGAAGGCGTTTCTATGCAAGAATTAGAAGCAATTTCTGGTAGTGGAAAAGACGGAAGAGTTACCAAAGACGATATTTTATCATACATAGAAAACAGAAGTGCTGCTCCTCAAGAAATTACAGAGCAACCAAAAACTACACCGAGTAAACCTCAAACTACAAAAGAAGTTTCTAAAGCTGCTCCTGTTTCTGTAAACGGAGAAGATGAAGTAATTGAAATGAGTAGAATGGGAAAATTGATTGCCAAACATATGGTAGATTCTGTGCAAACATCTGCGCATGTACAATCATTTATAGAAATTGATGTTACAAATATTGTAAAGTGGAGAACTAAAGTAAAAGATGCATTCTTTAAAAGAGAAGGAGAAAAATTGACTTTTACTCCAATTTTAATGCAAGCCGTTGCATCTACAATTAAGAAATATCCAATGATAAATATTGCTGTTGATGGTGATACTATCATTAAAAGAAAAAATATTAACTTAGGAATGGCAGCTGCTTTAGCTGATGGTAATTTAATTGTACCTGTAATTAAAAACGCAGATCAGTTAAACTTAGTTGGTATGACAAAAGCGGTGAATGATTTAGCAGGAAGAGCAAGAGGAAATCAATTAAAACCAGACGATATTCAAGGTGGAACTTACACAGTTACTAATGTTGGAAGTTTTGGTTCTGTAATGGGAACACCAATTATAAATCAACCACAAGTGGCTATTTTAGCATTGGGTGCAATTCGTAAAGTTCCTGCTGTCATTGAAACTCCAGATGGAGACTTTATCGGAATCAGACAAAAAATGTTTGTTTCTCATTCGTACGATCATAGAGTTGTAAACGGTGCTTTGGGCGGAATGTTTATCAAAACATTGAAAGAAACATTAGAAGCTTGGGACATCAATCAAGATTTTTAAAATAAATTAGATATTGATTATTAAAAAAACGCTTGGATTTTCCGAGCGTTTTTTATTTTCTAATAATTACAGCATAAATCAATAATTGATAGTATATTTAGCTCCTTAATTATATATCTAAGAAAAATGAAAAAACTACTTATTTTAATTGTAATTGCATTTACAGTTAACATTAACGCACAAGAATCAGCTTTATTAAGGTTAAACTATAAAAAAGGAGATTCGTATGTAATGCACATGAAGATGTCTCAAGACATGGGTGCTGTTATGTCTATGGATATGGGCATGAAAATGAAACAAGATATTACTAGCGTAACTAAAGATGCTTATATAAGTGAAATGAAGATTACTCAGATATCTATGGATATGAGTCAAGGAGGAATGAATATGAGCTATGATTCTTCTAAAAGTGATGAGGAATTAGATGCTACAGGGAAAATGATGAAAGGTCAAATGGGACCAATGATGCAAGCTGTAATTACAATTAAAGGAAACAATATTGGAGAAGTTTTAGAGACTACAGTTGTGCCAGATATCCCAGGAACGAGTGATTTTGCAAATCAATCTAGTAATGTGGTGTACCCAAAAAAGGTTGTTAGAGTTGGAGATACTTGGACAATGAATAAATCTGATAAAGGATTGGACATGAATTTTACCTATACAGTGAAATCAATTACTAAGAGCAATGTTCTATTAGAGGTCTCTGGAGTTGTATCTGGAGTAGGTGAAGGTACAATTACGGGTGATATGAAAGTGGATAGAAATTCTGGAGTGCCTTTAGTTTCTAATATAAACATGATTATCTTAGTACAAGGGCAAGAAATGAGTACAAAAATGACTGCAACTATGACTAAGCAGTAGTTTTATGACTATTCTAAAATAATAAAAAAGCCTCAAGAAAATTCTCTTGAGGCTTTTTTATTATTCTACACTTACATGAAAAAGTGCATCTCCTTTATTTACAATCGGAGTTTTATTCGTGCAAAAAATATGGCAATCAAAAGGCGCATAAATTTTTTTCTTGAATTCTCCAAAAGGATCTTCAATAACTCCTAAAACTTCTTTCTTTTTTACTCGAGCCCCGTTTTTTACTGAAATTTTAAACATACCAGAATGTAAAGCGCGTAGCCATTTTGCTTTTTTAATATAAACAGAAGGTTCTTTTACCGTAATTTCTCCTTCTATCAACCCTAAATAAATCAATACATTTTTTGCGCCATTTACGCCTTCATTAATAACGGAAGCGTTAAGTTCTTTAGATTTTCCACCTTCAAAAAGCAATACGGTTTTTCCCAATTTATCAATGGATTCTCTTAAAGATTTTGCAATATTATTAGAAAAAACTATGATTGGCGGATTAAAAACTTTAGCCAATTCTAATCCTTTTTCATCATCATTATTAATTCTTATTTGAGGAATATTATCGCGTTCGCCACCACCTGTATGAAAATCGATTACATAATCTACATGTGGAGCAATTTCTTTGGTAAACTGATAGGCAAACTGACTTGCTAAAGAACCATTTAAAGAACCAGGAAACATTCTGTTTAAATCTCTGCCGTCAGGAAACTCTCTAGTTTGAATTAAGTATCCAAAAATATTAAAAACCGGAATACAGATGATCGTTCCGTTTAAAGGTTTGTTGATTTTTTGATCAATAATTTCTCTTAAAATACCAACACCATTTGTTTCATCGCCATGAACACCTGCTAATAATAAAACTACTGGCCCAGGATTTAAAGACCGCTCAATAATCACAGGAACTTTTAAAGTAGTTCTTGTGTGTAATTTAGCAACTTCTAAATCTAAAACGGTGCGTTCTCCTTTAGGAATCTCTTTTCCTAAAATAGTAAAAGGTTTATTCAACATTTAATTCTAAATAACGAATGATTTCTTTCGCAATATTTTTCTTAGTAGCAATTTCTATTCCTTCTAAACCTGGAGAAGAATTTACTTCTAAAACTAATGGACCTTTAGAAGATTGCAACATATCAACTCCAGCAACACCCAGTCCCATTGCTTTGGTAGCTTTTAAAGCTGTTTTTTCTTCTTCGTCTGTTAGTTCAATTACATTTGCATTTCCTCCTCTGTGTAAGTTAGACCGGAATTCACCTTCTTTCCCTTGTCGTTTCATGGCGCCAATAACTTTTCCATCAACAACAAAAGCTCTAATATCTGCGCCGCCTGCTTCTTTGATAAATTCTTGTGCAATAACTCTTGCTCCAAGTCCATTAAATGCTTCTAAAACAGAGGTGGCTGCATTTGGAGTTTCTGCTAATACAACTCCTAATCCTTGAGTTCCTTCTAGTAGTTTTAAAACCAAAGGTGTTCCTCCAACAGATTCTACAACATGCTCAACATCTTTTGTGTAATTTGTAAAAACTGTTTTTGGTAAACCAACTCCAGCTCTTGCTAATATTTGTAAACTACTTAATTTATCTCTAGATCTTACCAAAGCCGTTGAAGAAACGGCGGTAAAAACTTTCATCATTTCAAATTGTCTAATTACTGCAGTTCCATAAAAAGTTACAGAAGCACCAATTCTAGGAATAATTGCATCGATATCTGTTAAGTATTCGCCTTTATAAAAAATCTTTGGCGCCCTTCTTTCAATTTCTATATTGCACTTTAAATGATCAACAACAATAACTTCATGACCTCTTTTTTCAGCAGCTTCTATAAGTCTTCTTGTGGAGTATAATTTTGGATTTCTTGATAAAATGGCAATCTTCATAATTAGATTCTTTATTTTAATTTGTAAGAATTATTTTTTTGTGATGTATCTACAATAAACTTTTTGGTAAGAAACTTTCTTCCTAGTAAAATAGGATATTTCATGTCGCTTCTTTCGCTTAAAGTTAATTCGATATTGTGGGTTTCGTTAAAAAGAGTAATAGTTGTATGTATTGCAAATCTTTCTTCGGATGTGCCGTTAGAACTTTTAATTACTTTTTTATAATAGTTTTTAGTTCTGAATTCTTTTTCGTTGTATTGAATGTGTTCTGGATCTAAAAGTGTAAAATTAATCAAATTTTCTCCATTAATAGTGATTTCTTCTATTTTATGTGCATGTATTGCAGAGGTATAGGCACCAGTATCAATTTTCGTTTCAATATCTAAAAGACCAAATTCTGGAAAATCTACTTTGTCAATTCGTCCAATTGTTTTTTTAATCATGATCTTAAAATAGCTAATGTTGTTGTATATAAAAGTATGCTAATGTATAACAATTTAAAAAAAAAGAGCTCGAAAATACTTTTCGAGCTCTTTTTTTATCAAATATAAAAACCCTTTATGCCAACATGGTAACAGGGTTTTCTAAATAGGTTCTTAGTGTTTGTAAAAATTGGGCTCCAACAGCGCCATCAACAGTTCTATGATCACAAGCTAATGTTACTTTCATGGTGTTGCCAACTACAATTTGTCCGTCTTTAACAACAGGTTTTTGTACAATTGCTCCAACAGATAAGATTGCTGAATTAGGTTGATTGATAATAGACGTAAATTCTTGAATGCCAAACATTCCTAAGTTAGAAATTGTAAAAGTGCTTCCTTCCATTTCGTTAGGAACAATTTTTTTATTTCTCGCTTTTCCAGCTAACTCTCTAACATTTCCGCCAATTTGAGTTAAACTCATTTGGTCTGCAAACTTTAAAACTGGAACAACCAATCCTTCATCTACAGCAACAGCAACTCCAATATGAATATGACTTTTAAAGATGGTAGCATTATCTGTCCAACTTGTATTTACTTGTGGATGTTTTTTTAATGCCATTGCACACGCTTTTACAACCATATCATTAAAAGATACTTTTGTGTCCGGAATAGCATTGATCGTTTTACGAGAATCCATTGCGTTGTCCATATCAACTTCTATGGTTAAATAGAAATGTGGTGCAGTAAATTTTGAGTTTCCTAAAGCTTTTGCAATTGCTTTACGCATTTGCGAGTTTTTAACTTCTTCTGTATGTTCTTCTCCTGCCGGAACAAATTTTGCTACTGGTGCAGAAGATGTTGCTGCTGATGCTTCTGCAACTTTGGTAGATGGAATGTAGTTTTCTACGTCTTTTTTAGTGATTCTTCCATTGTCTCCAGAACCATTTAAATCTGCCAAATTGATGCCTTTATCACTCGCAATTTTCTTTGCCAATGGCGATGCAAAAATTCTTCCGCTTGTATTAGAAACTGTTTTTGTTTCTACAGCCTCAACAACTGGTTCTTCAGCTTCCTCTTTTTTAGGAGTATCTTCCGTTTTCTTTTCTTCGGATTTAATTTCTTCCGTTTTCTTTTCTTCAGGTTTAGCTTGAGCACTTAGTAAGCTAGAGATATCTTCTCCTTTATCACCAATAATAGCTAATAAGGTGTCAACCGGAGCACTCTCTCCTTCTTGAACACCAATATATAATAAAGTTCCTTCGTTAAACGATTCAAACTCCATTGTTGCCTTATCTGTTTCAATTTCTGCTAAAATATCGCCTTCTTCAATAGAATCTCCAATATTTTTTAACCATTGTGCCACAACACCTTCTTCCATGGTGTCACTTAAACGCGGCATGTTTACTACTATTGCCATAATCTATCTTTTGATAAAAGGATAATCTTCTTGTTCGTATACAACATCGTATAATTGATTTACTTCTGGATAAGGTGAGTTTTCTGCAAACTCTTCGCATTCTTTTACTAACGCTTTTACCTCTTTATCAATTGTATCAATTTCTTCTTGCGAAGCATATTTTTTCTCTTTGATAACATCTAATACTTGCGTAATTGGATCAATTTTTTTGTATTCCTCTACTTCGTCTTTCGTTCTATAATGTTGTGCATCAGACATAGAATGTCCTCTATAACGATAGGTTTTCATTTCTAGGAAAGTAGGTCCATCACCACGACGAGCTCTTTGAATTGCTTCGTCAACAGCTTCTGCAACTTTAATAGGATTCATTCCGTCAACGGGTCCACAAGGCATTTCGTATCCTAAACCAAGTTTCCAGATGTCTGTATGATTGGCAGTTCTTTCTACAGAAGTTCCCATTGCGTAACCATTGTTTTCAACAATAAAAACAACAGGTAATTTCCAAAGCATTGCCATGTTAAAAGCTTCGTGTAAAGAACCTTGTCTTGCAGCTCCATCACCAAAATAGGTTAATGTTACTCCGTCTCTACCTGCATACTTGTCTCCAAATGCAATTCCTGCACCTAAAGGAATTTGTCCACCAACAATTCCGTGGCCACCATAAAATCCTTTTTCTTTAGAAAAAATGTGCATAGAACCTCCCATTCCTTTAGAAGTTCCGGTTACTTTACCGTACAATTCTGCCATTACAGCTTTAGGATCTACGCCCATTCCGATTGGTTGAACGTGGTTACGGTATGCGGTAATCATTTTGTCTTTACCTAATTCCATTGCGTGTAATGAGCCTGCTAAAACAGCTTCTTGCCCGTTATATAAGTGTAAAAAACCTCTTACTTTTTGTTGGATATAAACCGCAGCAAGTTTGTCTTCAAACTTTCTCCAAAACAGCATATCTCTATACCAATTTACGTAAGTTTCTTTGGTGATTTTTTTCATTATTTGTATGATGTTAAAAGTCTAATTTAAGAAGCATAAAATGGAATGCTAACTGCAAAAATAAGGGTTTTTTAGTTTTTAAAAAAAATGTTTTTAATAAAAAGTAAAACGCTTCAAAAACTAATTTTAAGAATAGATTTTTTATTTATCTTTTGCGATTAAAATTGTAGCAACAGCACCAGTTGCAAGATTCCATTCGTTAGATGAAATTAAGTTGTTTTTATCATCATACACTTTAAATGCAGCCGTATTTGGACCAGAAGTACCTTGGTTTAATGCTATAAAAGCAATTTTGTTAATTCCTATACCGATGGGAATTGTAAATTTTTTATAATTTCGTTCTAAAGTAATATTTCTAATTATGGGAATATCGTTTACAAGAATGGTAACCATATCTCCGTCTGGATATTGAAAATCTCTACAAATAATGGTTATATTATTTGAATCTGTTCTAAAACTCCCTAAATCTTGGTCTATTTTTGGATATTGGTATCTACCATTTATTTTTTTATAGGCTTTTAAAATGCGCTCTTCATTTATTTTAGCTTGACTAATAATTCCTTTATTTTTTAAATCAAGATCTTTTTGTGCTTGTGTTTTTTGAGAATTATTATATGCATTTTTAAACCCTTTTGTTGCATCAAAATTTAAGTCGCCAGATTTATTTACTGAAGTTGTTTTTGCTTTTATAGAAATGGTTTTTTTCGCCCCAATTTTATCCTCTTGAGAATGCATTGATTGAGCCGTTATCAGCAGGAAGCTTAAAACAAAAAAAAGATGTTTTTTAAAATTCATAAATGAAAAATATAATTTCTATGTTACAAATATAATACCGTTAAATTTAAGTAGTGTTTTAGTTCTGTTAAAATTGATTTAATTAATAGGAAAATTAAAATAAGTACTTGGGAAAGGTTCATTTTTTAACGTAAAATGCCACCATTCGTTTTCGTAAGGATTAAATCCGTTAGAAAGCATTAAACTTCGAAGTAATAATCGATTCGCCCTTTGTTTTTCCGTTAGTTTTTTATAGATAACATGCGATGTATTTCCAAAGAAATCATACGGACTTCCCATATCTAACTCTTTTCCTGTTGTTACATCTACAATTGTTAAATCTACTGTGCTTCCTCTCGTATGTCCAGATTTTGAAGCAATATATCCTAATTTAAACAATTGGTTTTTTGGGACCTTCGGGTAATAGTATTGTTTCATTAATGTATCGTTCAATCTTTTTGCCCAACGCACAAAATGATCTACAGCTTGTTGCGGTCTGTAGGCATCAAAGACTTTAAGACTTAGATTGAATTGCATCAATTTTTGCTGTACTTTTTTTAAAGCGATCGCGGCAGGTTTAGAAACAATAATGGTTGCTTTTTGATAACCATCAATGGGTTTTCCTATAAAATTATTGTGAGAAATATATCTCATTTCTGATTGAATAGTATGATCTACATCTTTTAAATACACAAATCCTTTAGGTAAATTTTGTCCGAAACTAGAAATTGAAATGCAAAAGAGTAGTAAAAGTAATGTTGCTTTTTTCATGTTATAAAAGTACTAAAAAAAGCAAAAGCCATATTATTAAAATATGACTTTTACAAAGTAAACTAATAAAACCAAGTATTAGTACTATAAGTAAGGCTGAAGATGCCTTACCATAGATTTTAAATAGGTTAATGGAGGCTAATCACTTTTGTAATTTTCCAAGTATTTTTTTCTTTTTTCCAAATCATAATAAATTTACTAGGAATAGATTTTGCATTAGGTTCTTCTTTATTAAAGAATTTGTGATATCCAATTTCTATAGCTCCGTAATTTTTAATTGGATAAACTTCTATGCTTCCTTTTATCAATGTTCGTGTTACTTTATTGCAAATATTTTCTTTTAACGCTTTTAAAAGTCCATTTTTATCTGTTGATAAACCGCCTTTATCATGAAAAAACTCAATGTTTTCATCGTATAAATCTGCTTGAGTTTCCATATCGCACGTATTGTAGGCATCAAAATATGTTGCGTCCATTTTTACAATTTGATTGTGTAAATCTACATTTGACGGTTTGTATTTCGGAATTTCATTTACTTGTCCTACGACAAAAAATGAAGTTAGAAATACCAAAAAGCATAAGCAATTTTTAATAAATGTTATTTCTCTAAGCATATTTTTAAATTGAATTTAATTTTCTAAAAATGATGTTTTTTGCCCTGCTGCTAGACACTTTAAATCCGGTAATTTGATAGTTTTTATTTCTTGTAAATGTTATATCTCTGAAAGAACCTTTGTTGCCAATAAAGAAGGCGTTTTTTATAGCTTTTAACTTAAAATCTCCAGTTCTTTGATGATTTGCTATTAGTCGATTTTCTTTTGAATAAAATGTATATGTTGTGTTTAATTCTTCACTGTAATAGGTTCCTGTAAACTCTTTAATACTTTTTTCATTGTAGTTTGCTGGAATATATTTTTCAAATTTTAATGTATAACCATCATCTAGAATAACATTCATTTTTGTTTTATCAATTTTAACAGCAGTATATTCTTTGGTAGAAAATTCATATTCATTTTTATTAACGGCATTTAGTTTTGTTAATTTTCCATCTCCGCCAACATAATTTAAATGACCATTATTAATTCTTAATTCTCTTGTAAATCGATCTTTATAATTCCAGTAAAATCCTACTTGTTTTTTAAAATTGTTAAGGTCAACTTTTATATAGGTATTTTTCTTTGTTAATTTTTTTGAAACCTTTTTTTTCTGTTTCACAAAACTGTCTAAACAAATTCCTGTTAGCTTGTTAATAATTCTACCGCCGTTTAACTCACCGTTATTACTTAGAAAAATAATAGACATATTTTGTTTTGGAAACCAACCAATATATGCTTGGTAACTTGCATCAAGCCCACTATGTTCTATTTTTGGAATTCCTTTGTAATTATTTATAAAAAGCCCCAAACCATAATCATAAGAATTCCCATTATTTAGTTTTCCTAATTGTTGCATTTTTTCAAATATTTTTTTAGATCCAACAGAGTAAGTTGTAAAATTTATAGCCCATTTACTTAAATCGTATAAAGATGTTGAAAGATTTGTTGCGCCAACACTTGCGTTTTGAAAAATGTTTTTTATAAAATTGTTATTTTCTTTATAATAAGAGTATGCTTTGTTTTTTATTAGTAAACCTACTTTGTCTGTAAATTGAGTTTGATTCATTTTTAAAGGGATAAAAATGCGTTCTTTCGTAAAATCAGCAAACGATTTTTTTGAAACCCTAGCAACTACTTCTGCTAATAATGTGTAGCCAGAATTACTATACATAAATTGCTCGTTTGGAGCAAAATTTAGATTTTTTTGTTTGTAAATTAATTCTAAAACTTGTCTATTGGTAATAATATCATCAGAGTTCCAACCCGCCATTCGTGCTAAGTTATGTTGATCTCTAATTCCACTTGTATGATTTGCTAATTGTCTTAATGTGATTTTTTTTTCAAATTGATGTAATTCAGGAATGTACTTTCTAATGTCATCTTCTAAAGACAGCTTTCCATCAGCTTCTAATAACAATATTGCAAAAGCAGTAAATTGTTTAGAAACAGAAGCTGTATGAAAAACAGTTGAATTTGTTATGGGTATTTGATATTCTAAATTAGCCAATCCATAATTTTTTTGAACAATAAACTTGTTGCCTTTTATAATTCCAACACTAACTCCAGGGTCAGTATCTTTAATATCTTTAAAAAGAATATCAACCTTATTTTCTATAGATAACTTTGAATTTTCAATTACTTGACCAGCGGCAAATAATGACATTAAAAATGCGATGATAGAAAGAAAGACCTTGATCATAATTTTAATTTTTAAAACTCCTTATTTTAGTTTGAAGAAATACTTCCGCCAGAAGATTTCTTTTTATCGATCTTTTTAGGATTTCCTCTGTAGTCAATATCTCCGCCGCTACTTGCTTTTGCTGTTAAAGATTCTATTGCAAATACATCGATATCTGCGCCGCTATTTACTTTTACGGTTGCATTTTTACTTTCTAAACCGTATGCTCTAATCGAACTTCCACTAGTTGCTTTTGCTGTAAAATAGTTGGTTGTTCCTTTAAGTCTTAAATCTGCTCCGCTAGAAGCACTAGAACTTACGGTGTCTGCATTTATAGCTATTCTTGCATCTGCGCCGCTACTAACATGCACATCAAAAATAGCTGCTTTTATTGTGTTTTCGGTCACAACATCGCTTCCGCTTGTTGCTTTAATTGCGTTAATGTTTGGAGCAGAAAGATATATTTTTTTAGATTTTGCTCTTCTAATATTTCTTTTGGATGTAATTTTTAATACGCCGTTTCTAACTTCAGTTCTAATTAGTTTGTGTAGATTTTCATCCGCTTTTACAACTAATGATAAATCATTGTCTTGTGTAATGTACAACTGAATTCCTTGACCAACTTCTACTTTTGTAAAGGCGTCATTAATTTTACGCGTTTCTGTAATTACATTTCTATTTCCTGTAACCGAATTAAGACCCTCTATCATACAAGATGTGGTAACGGTTGCGATAAAAAGTAATGCGAATGTTTTGGTGATGATTGATTTCATGGTTTTTTATTTTAAGATTCAAAGGTCAATATATAGACGCTTTGAAACGAATTTTGGTTACTCAATTGTTGATTTTTATTGATGAATTGTTATTCTTCTACGTTGTCTTCTAGCATTTTTAATTCTTTACTATTCAATCCATCATCAGTCATCATAAAATAATGCTTTACCATATTTCTATCATACGTGTTTGTAGTGTTTTCTATGTTACGCAAATAACTTTTTGTAGAATCGTCAAAATATACAGTTACATCATTTGGAATAAATAGTTTTATATAAACATCTTCATCTTTAAATGCATTTTTAAATTCGCTAACAAAATACGCATCTAATAAAATTTCATTGCCTTCCATTTTATAGTTGTACGAAATGCTTTCTGCATTTTCAATTGCATTTAATTTATTTCTTCCTTCAGAAGATTTTCTAATTTGTAAATATGCTTTGTTAGAATCGCTTTTTTCTACATCAATATATACATCGGTTGATGCTAATTTTTTTTGATCACCTTGATAAATAACTTCTACATTATTGTTTCTGTAATTGTTGTATTGATAATAGAAATCTTTGTTTTTTACCATTTTTAAAGTGATGGTGTCATTTGCAACAGCGGTTAAATCGATGGTTTCAATTTTATTTCCTGATGAAGCTTTTGTAGTTCCAAATTCTATTCCTGCAAAAACAAATACTAAAATTGCAGCCAACCAAATACCAAATAAGGTTAATGATGTTGCTTTGCTAAACTGTTTTACATTGCTCGATAAGATTCGCAATCCTAATACAAATAGAATTAAAAATGGAATTCCGATGACTAAAAATGCACAAATCATTAATAACCAATAAGGCAATACTGAGTCATAAAAAAAGGGTTGATATAAAGGGAAATCACCATCAAATCCTAGAAATTCTAAACTTCCTATAGAAAATGCACCAATAATTAAAGAGATTAATGTGACTGCGGCAACAAACATTAGAATCACTCCAATAAACTTTCCAATTATTTTAAAAATGGTTAGAATTATTGAGCCTAAAGTGTCTAAAAAATCTTGAAAACCCGATGTTGCTTTTTTGCTTCCTTTTTTTAACCCTTCGTTTACTTTGGATGCACCATCTTTAATTTTACCCGAAACTTCACTGGCACTATTTTTTATGGTTTCTGATACATGGCTAAATTCTTCACGAATTTTTTTTTCAATATTATCAATATTTACGGCTTCGCCTTCCATTTGTAATTTCTCTGCAGTTGTTGCTGCTTCAGGAATTACAATCCAAAGAATAATATAAGTTACAATACTAAATCCGCTAAATGCTAATAAGATAAATGCCAAACGAATCCAAACAGTATCTACATTAAAATAATGTGCAATTCCTGATGCAACACCACCTAAAAACTTGTCGTCTCCGTCTCTAAATAGTTTTTTGCCAGAAGAAGAAGAAGTTCTTCTTCTTTGATAGTTGTAATCTTCATTTGCATAGCCTTCTTCTGCATCTGCATAATCTTCTGGTTGTCCCATGATTTTGATCACTTCATCAATATCACTTTCGTTCACAACCTGACGGGCGTCTGTTATTTTTTCTGATAACAATTCGCTTATACGAGCTTCGATATCTGAAATAATTTCATTTTTTCCTTGAGGATCATCGCTTAAAGACCTAGAAATAGAATCTAAATATCTTTTTAATTTTTGAAAAGCAATTTCATCTATATGGAAAAAGAATCCTCCTAAATTTATGTTTATTGTCTTATTCATTATGTTGTTTTTTTACTTGTTATTTGGTTTACAGCTGTTACTAGGTTTCCCCAGGTTTTGTCTAATTCTTTAGAAAACATGGTTCCGTTTTCTGTTAATACATAATACTTTCTCGGTGGTCCAGAGTTAGATTCTTCCCATCGATAAGTTAATAATCCTGCGTTTTTTAATCTTGTTAGTAGCGGATAAATAGTTCCTTCTACTACAATCATTTCTGCACCTTTTAATGTTTCTAAGATTTCAGAAGTGTATGCATCGCCATGTTTTAAAATAGATAAGATGCAGAATTCTAAAACTCCTTTTCGCATTTGTGCTTTTGTATTTTCTATCTTCATATAAAGAGTTTTATACGTGTTATTTAATAAATTTTATCGTAAAAGGATATTTATAATCTTCTCCTTCTTTAGATTTTAATGCTGCAATAATGATCAATGCAATTTTTATAAATCCGATTAATGTTATTAGGGATGCCATTCCAAAGATTCCAAACAAACCTCCGTTGCCCCAATCCCAATGAAAATTATTATAATCGTTCATGTGTCTTATAAAAGAACCAAGAGCAAATGGAAAAATTGAGACTCCTAAAATAAAAATATACAAAGCGTAACTAATGTTAAAGTTGACCGCTTCTTTTCCTTGTTCATCTAAAAAACGACTTCTGTCTTTCATCGTTTGCCATAATATTAATGGTACAATTATACTTCCAAATGGAATCATAAATCCAGCAAAAGCCGAAATATGGATTAAGAATGCGTTGGTGTTTTCGTTATTTTTATTCATGATTATAATTTTATATACTACTTGACTATGCAAATATATATATAAAAGATGGTACTATGCAAAACAAAGTACTATATTTTTTTAAAATATTTTTTATTTAATGATTTTTTTATTGATTAAAAAGACTTACATTGCTTGCTGATAAAGGGTTTTATGATTTTTTATTTCCATCAAAAAAACAGCTAGAACATGAAAATTACACCTCGTAAAATCAATTTATACATGCTATTTAAATTGCCATCAGCATTTTTCTGTGGTGTTAGAGTCGTGTCAATTTCTGATACAAAAGCAGTTGTAAAAGTAAAACACCGATGGGTCAATCAGAATCCGTTTAAATCGTTGTATTGGGCAGTGCAAGGAATGGCTTCAGAATTTGCTACTGGAGTTTTAATGATTGAGGAAATAAGAAAATCAAACAGAAAAATATCGATGTTGGTGACGCATCAAGAAGGTCGTTTCACAAAAAAAGCGACTGGTAGAATCAACTTTACATGTGAAGATGGAAACTTGATAAAAGATGCAATTCAGAAATCAATTGAAACAGGTGAAGGACAAGTTATTCATTTAACGGCAGCAGGAATTGACACATCTGGAGATGTAGTTTCTCAGTTTGTGTACGAATGGAGTCTTAAAGTGAAACTTTGATTAATTATCAGTTATCAATTATCGGTTAGCAGTGTTTAGTTACGATGAAAACCGATTTTAAATACGTATAATTATTTAGCTTTTATTGGAACCCAAATTTCTTCTTCAGAGTTAGAATCGGCATTTTTATAATTTTTCCCCAATACTTCAAAATGTGGTCTGTTGTCTAAAAAGTACTCTGAACTTGGCAACCAAGTTCTAAAAATATATTCAAAAATACTTGTGTCTAAACTAGACCCTTTATGATCAAAAACAGCGTAAAGTCCAGCAGTTAAGACAAATTTTTCCATGCCGTTTGGAATGGTATCAAAATCAGAAACTTCTGTTGTTGCCCATTTTTCGAAAACAGCACTAGGATTAGAAGTTTCAAAATGTGTTGGACTGTACACTTGCATGCTCATCAAATCGGTAGATACATTATTGGTAATTTCTCTACGCCTTTGCATAAAACTTTTCCAAAGCTCGCCGGTTTTATTATCAACTAACGACATTGATGTATGCAAACCAACTAATTTTTTTTTGGATAACTTTTCTATTCTAGGTTTCATTTCCTTTTAAATAGTTTTTACAAAATCTAAAAAGACTTTTTTGTGCAATTCTAAATCCATATTCGGAGAAAGCGCTGTACGGATAATATAATCTTTATCGCCTTCTTTTGTAGTTCCTTGTGTTGAGGTTGCAGGAATCGTCCAATAACACCCTTTTAACTGACCATAACTTACACAATACTTGCTTTCATTCGGAATTTTAGCAATCATTAAATTGATTAATTGAAGATTCAATGCGCGTTTATAGGTTTCTTTTTCTTCGGCAGTAGTTCCTTTTGTAGGTAGGTCTAATGAAAACACAGAAGGTGTAAATCCTTGTGTTGCCAACTCTTCTGAAACAAAATTTATTTTTGCTTCTGGTAATGTTTCGTGGATAAAGTTTACAAATTCTCGTGTGTTTTTATACGCATCGCTAATTCGTTGCTTCATTGATGGCAATTGTGTTGCTAATATTTCATACTGAAGCGCCGTTGCTTCGTTATCACACAAAGTTAAATGCAGTTCTATTTTATCTAACAACGCAGTTGTTTTTGTATTTCCGATTACATAACCAGCTGTACATTTTCCGCCACTCGGAAATTTAGATCCGCTTGCATATGAAATCGTTCTAACGGTTGATAGGATTTCTCCTTCGCCTAAGAAATGTACATTCGGACAAAATGTTTGATCTAAAATAAAAACTGGATCAACCGCAATTTTGCCTGTTGAAGTTGTACGTTCTTCACTTAAAACATTTTTTAATTGAATCAAATCCGGAACTTCAACTCTTGGATTTGTAGGAATTTCTGCAATGATAAAAGGAATTGCATCTTCACTAGCAATTTTAGTTAAAACGGCATCAATACTTTGTACCATATCGTTATCGCCATCAACAGGTAAATCTACCACTGCTACATTTTCTAAACAAGCAGCAACGCGTCTTGCTTGGTCGTTAGTGCCTCCGTAACAATTTGGTGGAACAATAAATTTGATTGCTTTTCCTGGGTGATTTTCTAAAGCATCATCAATTAATCCCATCATAATTGCATACTGAACAGACAATCCGCTTGAGCCAACCAATGCTTTTGTGTTAGAACCTGTAATGCTTTTTATAGCATCTGTAACACGTTTTTTGTTTGTTGCTACATCACTGTTTTGAATAGCAATTGCAATATTTTCTGTCAACGATTTTAAAGCAACCAAAGAATTTGCTGGCGTCATCGCAATGGTTTCTCTTCTTCTAACATGTTGAATTTCTGAAATGTAATTCTTGTTTTCTTCACCATTTACCAATAAAACACTTCCTAATCCGTTGTGTAAATTGATGTAAAAATCGATATTTTTAGACCGTGTTGTTGTAGAAATTTGATGGTGTTCTGAAATAAAAATAGTACTTCCGTCAAATGTAGAAATGGTTGATTCATTTTCAACCTTCTTCAATTCAAATTGATACCCATACACACTTTTTATAATGTCAGCATCAAAAGTTGCTGGTAGTTTGTCTGTATAAACAATTTGCGTTTTTTTATTTTCTAATAGATTTTTTCTTAGAATTGCCAAAACAGGAACTGTTTGTGAAGAAAAACTAATCACGCTTTCAGATGTTAACTGATGTAAATTTGCAATTGACCATTCTAACACACAAGATAATGGATGTCCTAATCGAATATAATCGTACGCGGTTGGCAATTTGCTCAATGCAGAAGACGTAGCATTGTTGTTGTGAAACAAGGTTTCAAACTGATCTAAAAATTGCGTTTTCGCCAATTTTTCATTATAAATATCTAGTTGATGCGTTGTTAGGTTTAGCCAATCTGTTGGCATATTTTCTAAAACATCTTTTATATAATTGATTCTTTTAGTGTCTTCCATAATCCTGTCTTAATTTCGGAGGGCAATTTACGTTAAATCTTAGTGCTTTAAAAGTGATGCAAGATGTTTTATGTGTTTGATGGAGAATTATTCTTTAATAGATTCGAATAAAATTTGTGAGGGTTTTTGTCAGGAATTTGAATGAGGAAATTAAGAGGTGTAAGCGTCTTAATTTTATCTTTTTATGACAATCATTTAGTTTGTAAATTTTTTTTAAAATAAGTTTAGAAACAAGTTAAACTATTCCGTTATAGAGTCAATTAAAATCGTCAACATATCAATAGCGGCTTGTGCAATTTTTGTGCCTGGACCAAAAACACCAACGGCGCCAGCGTCAAATAAAAATTGATAGTCTTGTGCAGGAATTACGCCACCAACAATCACCATAATATCTTCACGTCCGTATTTTTTTAATTCTTGAATTACTTGCGGAACCAGCGTTTTATGTCCAGCTGCTAACGAAGAAATTCCTAAAATATGCACGTCATTTTCTACGGCTTGTTTTACCGCTTCTTTCGGCGTTTGAAATAACGGACCAATATCTACGTCAAAACCTAAATCGGCATAACCTGTTGCCACCACTTTAGCGCCTCTGTCATGACCATCCTGTCCTAGCTTGGCAATCATTATCCTTGGACGTCTTCCTTCTAATTTGGCAAACTTATCTGCTAACTTAGTTGCTTTTTTAAAGGTTTTGTCTTCTTTTATTTCTTTACTATACACGCCAGAAATGGTTTTATGAACTGCTTTATGTCTTCCGAATATTTCTTCTAAAGCATCAGAAATTTCGCCTAATGTTGCTCTATTTCTTGCAGCAATAATTGCTAATTCTAACAAATTTTTATCCTGATGAATATCAGGATTTTTTGAATTAGAACTAAATTTTGCAGCTTCAGTCAAAGCTAACAAAGATTTTTCAACTTCGGTAGTATTTCTTTCAGATTTTAGTTTGTTTAATCTTTCAATCTGTGACAAACGAACCGCTTCATTATCAACTTCTAAAATATGTAAAGGATCTTCTTCTTTTAATTGGTATTTATTTACGCCAACAATTATATCTTTTCCGCTATCAATTTTTGCTTGTTTAATTGCAGCAGCTTCTTCAATACGCATTTTCGGAATTCCCTTTTCAATAGCTTTGGTCATTCCGCCCAATTCTTCCACTTCTTTGATTAGCTCCCACGCTTTATTGGCAATATCTTCTGTTAGTTTTTCAACATGATAACTCCCTGCCCAAGGATCAACCGTTTTAGTAATATTGGTTTCTTCTTGTAAATATATTTGTGTGTTTCTTGCAATTCTAGCAGAAAAATCTGTTGGCAAAGCGATGGCTTCATCCAACGCATTTGTATGTAAGCTTTGCGTGCCACCAAAGGCAGCTGCCATTGCTTCAATAGTTGTTCTGGCAACATTATTAAACGGATCTTGCTCTGTTAAAGACCAACCACTCGTTTGACAATGTGTTCTTAATGCTAACGATTTTTGATTCTTCGGATTAAATTCTTGAACGATTTTTGCCCACAACATTCTTGCTGCACGCATTTTTGCAATTTCTCTAAAATGATCCATTCCAATGGCCCAGAAAAAAGATAGGCGAGGAGCGAAGCTGTCAATATCCATTCCGGCTTCAATTCCTTTTTTGATGTATTCTAATCCGTCTGCTAGCGTATAAGCCAACTCAATTTCTGCAGTTGCTCCAGCCTCTTGCATATGATACCCAGAAATGGAAATAGAATTAAATTTTGGCATTTTATTACTTGAATATTTAAAAATATCAGCAATAATTCTCATGGATGGCGTTGGTGGATAAATGTAGGTATTACGCACCATAAATTCTTTTAGAATATCATTCTGGATTGTTCCAGAAAGATTTTCTGGAGCAACTCCTTGCTCTTCTGCAGCAACAATATAAAAGGCCAAAATAGGTAAAACTGCTCCGTTCATTGTCATAGAAACCGACATTTTATCTAACGGAATTTGGTCAAATAAAATTTTCATATCCTCAACAGAATCAATGGCAACTCCAGCTTTTCCAACATCGCCTTCAACGCGTTCATGATCTGAATCATAACCTCTATGTGTTGCCAAATCAAAAGCAACAGACAATCCTTTTTGGCCAGCTTCTAAGTTTCTTCTATAAAAAGCATTGCTTTCTTCTGCGGTAGAAAAACCAGCATATTGTCTAATCGTCCAAGGTCTGCGAACATACATTGTAGAATATGGTCCGCGTAAAAAAGGCGGAATTCCAGCAACAAAATCTTCATGAAAAAAAGTATTTTCATCTTGATTTTTAGGAGTTGATAAAGAAATGTTTTGAAGATTTTTTCTACTCATTTTATAAGAACTTATAACTTCATTTTTTTATACATTTTTTCTCCTAAAGATTTAACTTCTTTATTGATGTCTTTTATTTTAAGAGTAATCATAACGATGTAAATAGCTGTTGTTAAGACAAAAAAAGCGCTAATAATAGGGATTAAATTATAACTATTCCCTAAGAACTTATCTAGCTTTCCATCTAGTAAAAATACAAGCGCTATTGCAAAAAAAATAAAAATAGAGTATGGTGTTTTTCTTTTTATTTTTTTGACACGCTTTTTTAGTACACGTTGTTTTGTTTCGTACTCAATTACAATCTTTTCTTTTTCCATAGTAATAGTTTTATTCTGAGTTTATTCTATTTTTTTCAATAGCTTCAGATAAGCGTCTTTTTATTACGGGAGATACTAATGTTTTGATTGGGTTTGTTTTTACAAACGGGTAAATTTCAATTTCATTTTTCATCAAATCATCTTTATTCGCTTGTTTATTTGTGCCTAATAAAACGATTTCCTTCTTGTCAAACTTCCCCTGTTCTTTGATGGCACTTTCGGTAATTTTTCGTTGGATAACACCTTGTTTTAATTGTTTTAAAAAGCCGCCAGATTTTTCAATATCTTTAAATATTTGTAATGCTTTTTCTGCTAATTGATTGGTGATGCTTTCTATATAATACGAGCCGTTTGCAAAAGTATTTGCATTTTCAAAATAACTTTCTTGTTGTAAAATCAGCAATTGATTTCTTGCAATTCGTTCTCCAAATTCATTTTTTTTATGAAAAACACTATCGTAAGATACATTATTAATTGTATTTGCGCCACCTAAAATTGCACTCATACATTCTGATGTTGTTCTTAACATATTTACATTATAATCGTAAATTGTTTTATTCCGCACTGTTGGTTGTGCAAAAATATGTGCGTTTGTTGCTGAAACATCATACTCGTTTAAAAGCGATTTCCAAAGAATTCTAAAGGCTTTTATTTTAGCAATTTCGAAAAAATAATTACTTCCAGTCGCAAAGTTAAAATGAAATTTATGAGCGATCTCTTTTCCAAAATGATTTAGATATTCGTTTGCATGTGCTAATGCATATGCTAATTGTTGTGTAATTGTTGCTCCAGCATTTTGATATAAAGTAGCGTCAATACCAACAGAATTAGTACAAGAATTTACAACATTTTCAAACGCTAAATGATCTACTTTTAAATTGCTAAACCAATTGCCGTTTTGTGCTAAATTATTGATGATATCAATCTGTATAAAGCAATTTTTAGAATCGACAAATTTAGAAACTTCATTAATAAATGCAGCGTCTAAAAAATGAAACCGAAAATAAAGTGTCGTTTGTTTTGCATCAATTTTTTTAAGAACAGTTTTGTAATCAAAGGTTTTATCGGCAATAAATTCGATTGCATTTGCGCCTTTTTCTAAAGCGTTTAACGCAATATAATTGGCTATTTTTTCGTCATTAATAAAAATAGATTGAGAAATATTGCAATTGAATTTAGCTTCTGTTGATATACTATTTTTTCTGTCTTCTTTTGTGTAAAAAGGTTTTACAACAATATCTTCATCAGTTTTCCATAAAAGCGTATCGTTATAATCTGCACCTTTTAAATCAACTTGGATTTTTTGTTTCCAAGCTGCAGCAGAAGTGGTATTAAAATGTTTAAATAACGTTGAGTTCATTATTTTTTTATGGTATCAAATTCTATAATATAAATGTCTTCATTTTCTTTCTTCATCAAATATTGCTCTCGAGCAAACCGTTCTATTTGTAAAGAATCATCTAAGTTTTTTATAGTCAATTTATCTTCTTCTATCTTTTTCTTGTAAAAATCGATAGCAGTTTCTAATTCGTCAATTTCTTTATTGAACTCTCTGTGTACAAGATAAGAATTTTCATCAAAAAATAACATCCAAACAATAAATACAATTAGTATAATTATATATCTATTGGTAAAAAACCGAACAAACTTATTTCGTTTAAACTGCTTAAAAGTCATTATAGTTTATTGCTAATTACAGTTCTAACTATATCTATGGCAACATTATTATGTCTGTCGTTAGGGATTATAATATCTGCATAATTTTTTGTTGGCTCAATAAACTGTTGATGCATTGGTTTTAAAGTGTCTTGATATCGACTTAAAACTTCGTTAATATCTCTACCACGTTCATTAATATCTCTACGAACTCTTCTGATTAACCGCTCATCTGTATCTGCGTGCACAAAGATTTTAATATCAAAAAGATTTCTTAATTCTTCGTTATTAAAAATTAAAATACCTTCAACAATAACTACTTTTCTTGGATGTGTTTTTATAACATCTGTTGTTCTATTGTGCGTAACAAAAGAATATACGGGTTGATTAATAGTTTTTCCAGTTTTCAATTTTTTTAAATGCTCAATAATTAGTTCGAAATCGATTGCCCTAGGATGATCAAAATTTATTTTTGTTCGTTCTTCGTAGCTTAAATTATAGGTAGCTTTATAATAAGAATCTTGTGATATTACACAAACCTCATCGGTAGGAAGCTCTTTTATTATTTTATTGACAACAGTAGTTTTTCCACTTCCTGTTCCTCCAGCAATTCCAATTATAAGCATAATGATAAGGTTGTTTATATGTGATAATTGTGAACAAATTTAATGAAAATTCGTTCAAGTTAAAGCATAAAAAAAGCCCTTTCTTTCGAAAGGGCTTTAAAGAGCCGATGAAGGGACTCGAACCCCCGACCTGCTGATTACAAATCAGCTGCTCTAGCCAGCTGAGCTACATCGGCTTTTGCTTATTTTTAAGCGTGGCAAATATATTATCATTTCTGATATTGACAAACTATTTTTTATTTTTTTTTTATTTTTAAAAACAATGTGTTAAGGGTAGTAGTGTGTTCGTTTTTTATGAATCAAATACGTCTAATTTTATCTGTAAAATGAATTGTATTTTTTTAAAAAAAAGAACAAAACATATAATTATGTTGCAAAATAATCCTATTTTGTAGCCTAAGTCTGACTCTGTCATCGTAATTTAATAAATTATGAAGAGGTTTGACTCTAATTAGAATCTTACTTATGAATAAGCATCTTACCCTAAAAAAAGAGTTTCAAAAATTGCTTCAAGAGCATCCACACTTATATGTTTGGTTAACAGAGGATATACTTTATGGCGTATGGTATTGTAATTTTAAGAACCCTGATGAATTTTTTATAAATGATGCTTTTAAAAAAACACTAAAACATCCTCCTCTTAAAGTTCAAGGACCTTCAGTGTCATTTACTGATATTTTAACTCCAAAAGAAAAGAAAAAAATAGAGAAGCAGGTGCGTTCTTGTCAAAAAAGTGTTTCAGGAAATTTTGACGCTCTTTTTCAATTTAAGAATTATCAGAATGAAACTATAGTTCTACGGGCTATAGGAAAAACCATTTTAGAAGAATCTGGGAGTAAGAAAGGGCTCATCATAAAGTTTTTAAACCCTGACATTTTTGAAAATCAAACCCTTGATTTAAAGAAAAAAACCCTTGCTTTAGAAAAACTACAGAAAATATATGATGAAACGAATGAAATTGCAAGAGTAGGTGGATGGGAAGTTGATTTGGTGGCAGGTTCTGTTAATTGGACTAAAGTAACAAAAGATATTCATGAGGTGGAGCAAACTTACAATCCCGATTTGGCTACCGGGATCAATTTTTATAAAGAAGGCCATTACCGAGATCTGATAACCAAATTGGTTAATGATGCCGTAGAAAAAGGTACTCCTTTTGATACAGAGCTAAAAATCGTAACCGCAAAAGGGAACGAAATATGGGTAAGATCCTTTGGTAAACCTGAATTTGAAGAAGGAAAATGCGTCAGAATATATGGAGCCTTTCAGGATATTAACGACAAGAAGAAACGAGAGCTTCAGATGAAGGAAACCAAGGAACATTTCGAGAAAATTTTCACGAATTCTTCCATCGGAATGTTACTTGTAAATACAGATAATAAGGTTATAATGGTCAATCAGGCTATTTATGAAATTTTTGAGTTTAAAAAATCAGATAAAGAAAAGATTCTGAATTTGACTTTTAGGGATTTGTTGCATTCCGATTATGTGGAAAAAGCAATATTAAATCGACAAAAACTTCTTGCAGGAAAAATTAGTAGTTATAAGACTGAAGCGAGATATTCTACAGCTAAAGGGAAAATGATATGGTGTGCCACAAGTTCGGCCATGGTGCGTGGGCATAGTGGTTCTGAAGATCTTATTATTACACAGGTAGAGGATATTACTAAAAGAAAGGAGCTGGAGCATCTTGCATTGGAAAATTCTAATAAGTTTATGAATGCTTTTGAATATTCCCCCAACGGAATGGGAGTTGTTTCTATAAGCGGAAAATGGCTAATGATTAACAAAAACCTGTCTCAGATGATCGGGTACAGTAAAGAAGAACTTTTACTCCTAAGGTCAAAAGAGATAACCCATAAGGATGATTTATATAATGATACGGAGTTTTTACGTGAGTTAATAAGTCAAAAACGCGAGTCGTACAGTGTTAAAAAGAGATATATTCATAAAAATGGAAAAATAGTATATTGTTTCTTAAATGTTTCTTTATTAACCGATAAATATGGCAAGCCTACTTCGTTAATCGGTCAAGTTGTGGATATGACTGAAAGTATAAAGTCGGAGAGGGAATTAAAAGAGACGTTAAATGATCTGCAAAATCTTCTTGCCGCAACTACACATGTATCTATAATAGAAACAGATTTAAACGGTATTGCTCGTAAATTTAATAAAGGAGCTGAAAATCTTTTGGGGTATAAGGCAGATGATGTAGTGGGGTCGCTTAATGTAGGAGTATTGCACGATCCTACAGAAGTAGCAAAAAAAGGCTTGGAACTGTCAAATAAATATAAAAAAGAGATTACAGGCTTCAATGTATTTATACACAAAGCGAACTTTGGGGAACACGACTCAAGCGAGTGGACTTATATCCGTAAAAATGGAAAAAGATTCCCTGTACAATTAGTCGTTACAGCTATCAAAAACGCCGAAGGGGAAATAACCGGTTATTTAGGTGTAGCTACAGATATATCCAAATTAAAGGAAATGGAAATCTCTTTGGTTAAGGCAAAACTCAAAGCAGAAGCGGCCAGCAAATCCAAATCTGAATTCTTGGCAAATATGAGCCATGAGATAAGAACGCCGTTAAACGGTGTGATAGGTTTTACCGATTTATTAATGAGGACCAAACTTTCTGACATCCAAAAAAAATACATGCATACGGTATATAATTCAGCAAATGTCTTGTTGGATTTATTGAGTGACATACTTGATTTTTCAAAAATCGAAGCGGGTAAATTAGAAATAAGTATAGGAAGAACTGACTTAGTGAAGCTTTGTGGGCAGACAATTGATATAATTAGACATCAAGCACATGAAAAAGGATTGGAAGTGCTACTAAATATACCCCCAAATACAAATAGGTTTATACAAGCGGATTCAGTGCGTTTACGCCAAGTCCTCACTAATTTGCTGGGCAATGCTGTGAAATTCACCGAAACAGGGGAAATTGAGTTAAAAATAAGGTCGAAGCCAAATCCAAACAACAAAAAAGAGATGCTTTACAAATTCTCTATTAGGGATACAGGTGTGGGTATTGCTCCGAAGAATTTAAAGAAAATATTTACTGCGTTTGACCAAGAAGATGCGTCGACCACTAGAAAATATGGAGGAACCGGTTTAGGTTTAACAATTAGCAATAAATTGCTTCAACTGATGAATAGTCAACTAGTCGTAGAAAGTAAATTAAGCGTTGGTAGTACCTTTTCATTTACGGTGAGTTTTGAAATCGAAAAAGAAGAAAACCATAAAGTTAGGAGGTCAAAAAGCATTAAAAATATTTTGATTATTGATGATAATTTCAATAATCGTACTATTCTAGAGAACATGTTGGCTATTGATAAAATTGATTCAACATTGTTTGCCAATGGTGTAGATGCCATTGAATTTTTGGAGAAGGAAAATCCTTTTGATTTGGCAATAATAGATTACCACATGCCACATATAGATGGTTTGGAATTAATTAGGCATTTTAGGGAGAAAATGTCACTGACTTCTGTAGACCTTCCGATAATCTTATTACACAGTTCTGGAGATGATAAAAAAATACATAAAGTATGTAAGGATCTTGACGTGCAATTTAATGTGGTTAAACCTATTCAAATGAATACTTTATTTGAATTGATTGGGAAAATTGATGACCCATTAATAAAAGTTAAACAGGAAGAGTCTGACGTTGAAGGTGTAGATTTATCCCAACGATCCTTTAATATATTGGTAGCAGAAGATAATCCAGTAAATAAATTTTTATCTAAAGTCATTATACAGAAAATTCTTCCCAAAGCAACCATTTATGAGGCAAATGACGGACTTGAAGCTGTTAGGTTTTATGAAATAAAAGAGATAGATCTTATTTTTATGGATATACAAATGCCAAATATGAGTGGTTTTGAAGCTACTGAACAAATAAGAAAGATGGAAAAAGGAAAAGAACATATACCTATTATTGCTTTAACAGCAAGAACTGTAAAGGGAGAAAAAGAACGCAGTTTAGAAAATGGAATGGACGATTATATTACCAAACCTGTAATTTTAGAGACAATAAAAAAGGCTATTATAGAATTTTTGGTCAAACCCCAAAAATAAACACATAAAACAAAAAAAGCAAATAAAAAAACTGATAATCAGATGGTTATCAGTTTTTTTATTTGCTTTTTTAAGATTTAGTCGGTGTGGAAGGATTTTTATAAAATTACAACTGATTATATTTCAGTGTTTTAAGCACTTTTAATTTAGTCTGGTTTATTAAAATCAAGAAGAACTATTTAAAAACAACATTTTGAGTTGCTTTTAAAATTCTAGGATTATTCAATGATATATAATCATATTTTAATTAGTATAATTATTAATTATCTTTTCATGAAAACTCTAAATATTTTTTAGCTTAAAAGTCAAAACCTATGAATTATACAAGTCTTCTTTAAAATTGTGTAATACATTAGCCCCCATGTGTCATCACCTTTGTAATGTGAAAATATAATCACAAAAAAAAAGAATTATGAACTTAACTTTTAACATTATGAAAACTAAAAAATTTTTAACAGCACTTGCTTTTGCATCTGTAGTCTTAATTTCGGGATGTTCACAAGATGACACTAGTATTGTACTTACGCCACCTGCGATAACTACTACCGCCCCAGCAGACAATACAACAAACGTAGGCCGTTCAGCTAGCATTTCAGTTACTTTCACCAAAAACATGGATGAAGCAACAATTAATACTACAACATTTGTGGTGAAACAAGGAACTACGGTAGTACCTGGTGTGGTAAGTTATTCAGCGAAAATCGCAACATTTACACCAACAAATGCCTTGGCAGCTGGTGCAAAATATGACGTTTTAATTACAACGGGCACAAAAGATATAGCGGGCACCCCTATTGCTGCTGAAAAAAAATGGAGTTTCACAACTAAAAGTGCTTCTGCAGCTCAAGCGGTAGTAAATCTTAAATCATCAGTAAATTATGTGATTCTTGCCAAAACAGCAATCAACAACAGCCCTACTTCAAATATTACTGGAGATTTAGGATTAAGTCCGGCAGCAACATCTTATATAACAGGACTTTCATTGACAAATTTCACTGGGTATGCAACATCTGCACAGATTACAGGAAAAATATATGCAGCAGATATGGCTACACCTACTTCAGGTAATCTAACAACAGCAGTTCAAGATATGATATCTGCATACAATGATGCCGCTGGTCGTCCAACACCTGATTTCCTTAACCTTGGAACAGGAAATCTTGGTGGTAAAACACTGACTCCTGGGTTGTATAAATTCACAAGTTCAGTTACATTACCAACAAATGTTACTATTTCAGGCGGCGCTAACGACGTATGGATTTTTCAAATATCTGGAGATCTTGTTATGAGTGCGGATGTAAATATTACACTTGAAGGTGGTGCACAAGCTAAAAACATTTTTTGGCAAGTAGCTGGTGAAGCAGTTTTTGGAGCCACGTCACATTTTGAAGGTGTTTTATTATCATGGACAGGAATCACATTTAAAACAGGTGCTACTTTTAAAGGCCGAGCTTTAGCAGGAACTGCAGTTATTCTTGACATCAACACTGTTGTGGGTCCAAACTAAAACCTTAATGAATTTAACTTATTATAGCATATTATTTGAGTACAAAAAAGACAGGGATTAATCCCTGTCTTTTTTGTTTTTTTTTAAGCTTTCTTAGAATTTAGAAATTAAAAAAGATTCAGAGAATGCAACGAAAACGAATTTTAGGTTGTTATCTAAATTATTTTAGAACTATAAAAATTTATACTGCCTTGAGTAAATACAACCCATATATAATAAGTTGTTTGGCTGGTGAAAATTATGTAAATTGATTACCTGTTTTTTAATATTTAGAATATGTATTCAAAAAACTACACCACGCACAGTACTTTTAGTTTGCTTTCATTCATCACTGTAGTTTTTATACAAACTCCAAAGAATAAAAAATCATCAATTAGTGGTGTAATATAATAAAACAAAGACACTATAATCATACAATTAATAATGCTTTGATACTTCTTATTTCTAGGTTCGTCGGGGTGGCAGGATTAACTTCGTTCATCCTGATTTAGGGTTTGTTGCTAATAAAAGCTATCACTCTCTTGGGTCATTTTCTTTTTTTATGCTGTTGTTTTTGAGCTTGCTCAAACAAGTTCATAAAAAAAGCTCTGCAAAAATTGCAAAGCTTTTATTGTCGGGGTGGCAGGATTCGAACCTGCGATCTTCACGCTTTTAGCGTGACGCGATGTCGTTCATATATCTTTTAGCTCCACGTTTTTTAATTTTTCTTTCAAATGCAATTGCTTCAGGTTTTGAAGAAAAATTAGTTTGATAAATGATATTCCAGTCTTTTACTTTTGCTGTAAATCCTTTGTGATTAAATAAGTGTTCTTGAAGTCTTTCTTTTACATCTTTGCAAGTATAACCAACATAGTGTTTTTGGAGTTGAATAGAAAAAAGAATATAGACAGTAAACATTCTTCTAAAATAAGAAAAAGTTGAATATAAATTAAATATTCAACTTTTAGTCGGGGTGGCAGGATTCGAACCTGCGACCTCCTCGTCCCAAACGAGGCGCGATGACCGGGCTACGCTACACCCCGAAATATGAAATTTAGTGTAAATTGTATCAAAATAGAAACACTTTAATATACTATTAATTTCGGATTGCAAACATACTATATTATTTCTATATTGTAAAGCAATTCTGTTTTAAAAATAAGGAACAAGATGAAGAATTTAAAATCAATTTTTGGAATACTACTAATGTGTGTTTTACTGCTTAGTTTTATCAAACAAAACAAAGGAGAATTGCAAAAAAGTAAAGAATACGAATTGGTTGTTGCAGATTTATCAATTCCGTGGGGATTTACTTTCTTGCCAGATAATTCGATGCTGATAACAGAAAAAGAAGGAAAGTTAATTCACTTTATAAAAGGCAAAAAAACAGATATTACTGGATTGCCAAAAATTAAAGAACAAGGTCAAGGTGGTTTGATGGATATAGAATTGCATCCAAATTATAAAAAAAATGGTTGGATTTATCTTTCTTATGCATCAGGAAACTCTAAAGGAGCAAACACAACGTTGATGCGTGCAAGATTAAACAATTCTAAATTAATCAACCAAGAAGTTTTATACAAGGCAAGTCCGAATTCTAAAAGAGGACAGCATTTTGGTTCTCGAATTGCTTTTGATAAAAAAGGGTATGTGTATTTTAGTGTTGGTGATAGAGGAAATAGAGATGAAAATCCGCAAGATATTACAAGAGATTGTGGTAAGGTTTATCGTTTGCATGATGATGGTAAGATTCCAAAAGACAATCCGTTTGTAAATGTGAAAAACGCGAAAACTGCAATTTATAGTTTCGGACATCGGAATCCGCAAGGAATGGAAATAAATCCGTTTACGGGAGAAATTTGGACGCACGAACACGGACCAAGAGGCGGAGATGAAATTAATATCATTAAAAAAGGAAAAAATTATGGCTGGCCAACAATAAGTTACGGAATCAATTATAGCGGTACAAAATTTACAGATAAAACCGCTTTACCAGGAATGGAACAACCGTTGCATCAATGGACACCGTCAATTGCGCCAAGCGGAATGGCTTTTGTAAACTCTGATAAATATCCAGGTTGGAAAGGCAATTTATTAGTTGGTTCTTTAAAATTTCAATACATTTCTAATTGCACTTTAAAAAATGGAAAAGTACTCAAAGAAGAAAAAATATTGGAAGGCTTGGGTAGGGTTCGTTCTGTAGAACAAGGAAATGATGGTTATTTGTACGCAGGAATTGAGCAATTAGGGATTGTTAGAATACTTCCAAAGAACTAATTTGAAGCACGATTGGTTTTTGTTATAAAACTATTTTAATTTATCATATCATATTCTTCAAGAAATAGTTTAAAAAAAATACATTTGCAATTATAAAATTAAAACAACAATGGCAGAAAGAATTAAATGTTTAATTATCGGTTCAGGTCCAGCAGGATATACAGCAGCAATTTATGCAGCAAGAGCAGATATGAAACCAGTAATGTACACAGGAATGCAAATGGGCGGTCAATTAACGACAACCACAGAAGTAGATAATTACCCTGGTTATCCAAACGGAACAGACGGAACTGCAATGATGAATGATTTGCAAAAACAAGCAGAACGTTTTGGAACAGAAGTGCGTTTTGGAATGGTCACCAAAGTTGAATTGAATGAACAAGTTGGTGGAATTCACAAGATTATTGTGGATGAATCAATAGAAATTGAAGCAAATACAATAATTATATCAACAGGAGCAACTGCTAAATATTTAGGCATAGAAAGTGAACAACGTTTAATTGGCGGTGGAGTTTCTGCTTGTGCAACCTGTGATGGTTTCTTTTACAAAGGGCAAGATGTAGTTGTTGTTGGAGCAGGAGATACAGCAGCAGAAGAAGCGACGTATTTAGCAAATATTTGTAAGAAAGTTACCGTGTTAGTGCGTAAAGATTTTATGAGAGCTTCAAAAGCAATGCAACATCGAGTTAACAAAACGGCAAACATTGAAGTTATATATAATTCTGAATTAGATGAGGTTCTTGGAGATAATGTTGTAGAAGGTGTTAGAGTTGTAAATAATCAAACAAAAGAGAAGCATACTATTGATGTTACTGGAGTTTTTATTGCCATTGGGCACAAACCAAATTCAGATTTGTTTAAAGGTGTTTTAGACATGGATGAAGTAGGTTATTTAATAACGAAAGGAAAATCTACAAAGACAAATTTACCAGGCGTTTTTGCTGCTGGTGATATTCAAGATAAAGAATACAGACAAGCAGTAACTGCAGCAGGATCAGGTTGTATGGCAGCTTTAGATGCCGAACGTTATTTAGGTGCTTTAGAATAAAAAATGTTTAAACATAAAGTATAGAAAAGAGGATTTATATCTATAATCTGTGTTTTTTGTATTAAAAAGACCGTTAATTTTTTAACGGTCTTTAACAAACAACTAAATTCTAAAACTTATAAAAGTTTAAGAAAATTTTAAATATTTTTAGAAACAATATTTGTTTTCTGATTTTACTTTTTCTGCAATAGCAATACGTAAATCTACAATATCTGGATAGTTTACATATTTTACAAAACGTTTAAGACCCATAAGTAACATACGTTGCTCATCACCTTCAGCAAAAGAAATAATACTTTCTTTTCCATTTTTTTCTACTATTGAAACGGCATTATATAAGTATAATTTTGCCATAGCAATTTGTACCGTTTGTGCATTTTCACCAAAGCGTTTTGCGTTCTTTTCTGTTCTTAGTATAGCAGATTCTGCCATATAAATCTCAATTAATATATCAGAAGCAGCAATAAGTAATTGTTGGTGAGCTTCCAGATCTGGGCCAAATTTTTGCACAGCAGCTCCTGCAACCATAAGAAAGACTTTCTTAAGTTTAGCAATCATTTCTTTTTCTTCAGCAAATAGCTCAGAGTAATCTGGTGTATCAAAAGAAGGAATTCCCATGAGTTCTTCTTGAACCGCTTGAGCTGGACCTAATAAATCTACATGACCTTTCATCGCTTTTTTCACCAACATTCCAACAGATAACATTCGGTTAATTTCGTTAGTCCCTTCATAAATACGAGCAATTCGGGCATCTCTCCAAGCGGCTTCCATTGGTGTATCTTCTGAGAATCCCATACCGCCAAAAATCTGGATACCTTCGTCTGCACAATTCTGTACATCTTCAGAAACCGCAACTTTTAGAATAGAACATTCAATTGCATATTCTTCAACACCTTTAAGTTCTGCCTCCTGATGCGAATTTCCTGCAGCAACACGCATTGCAATACGATCTTCAATATTTTTTGCAGCTCTGTAAGTTGCCGATTCGCTAACATAGGCATTGGTCGCCATTTCGGCCAATTTTATTTTTATAGCTCCAAAATCAGCAATTGCTGTGTTAAATTGTTTGCGCTCATTGGCATAGTTTATAGCAGTTGTTGTGATGCGACGTTGCGAATCTAAACAAGCAGCAGCTAATTTAATTCTGCCAACATTTAGGGCATTCATGGCAATTTTAAAACCTTCTCCACGTCCTGCTAACATATTTTCTGCAGGAACAACGGTATCACTAAAAAATACTTGACGTGTTGAAGAAGCTCTAATTCCTAATTTGTGTTCTTCTTCTCCTAAAGTAATTCCGTTTGGATTTTCTCCATCATATTCAACAATAAATCCAGTAATATTTTTATCTTTTTCGATACGCGCAAATACAATCATCAAACTACAGAAACCTGCGTTTGAAATCCACATTTTAGCACCGTTAATTTTATAACTTTTTCCGTCTTCTGATAAAGTAGCAGTTGTTTTTCCAGAGTTTGCATCAGAACCAGCTCCGGGTTCAGTTAAACAATACGAGCCAAACCATTCTCCGGTAGCTAATTTAGGTACGTATTTTTGTTTTTGCTCTTCAGTTCCGTATAATGTAATAGGCATTGTTCCAATACCTGTATGAGCACCAAAAGCTGTACTAAAAGAACCTGTTCCGCTTGAAATATAATCACACGTTAACATGGTAGAAACAAAACTCATTCCTAATCCACCATAAGCTTCAGGAACAGCAACACCTAGAAAACCTAATTCACCAGCTTTACGCATTACTTCTTCAGTCAATGCATACTTTTTTGCTTCAAATCTTGCTTTGTGAGGAATAATTTCACGTTCGTTAAACTCCATCACAGCTTCTTTCATCATGGTTTGCTCTTCCGTAAAATCTTCTGGAGTAAACACATCTTCACAGTTTGTTTCTTTGACAAGGAATTGTCCTCCTCTTAGTAATTCTTTATTTGTTGTTTCCATTTTCCTATCCCTAACCCTTTCCGAAGGAAAGGGAACTTGTCCGGGTTATTTTAAGTTATATTTTATTTTAATTATATATTTTTATTCAAATACTCTAAGTCTTCTAAGTCTTCCCTTTGGGAAGATTTAGATGGGATTTTATTATTTCAAAAACTCATAAATTCCTGCAGCACCTTGTCCGGTTCCAACACACATGGTAACCATTCCGTATTTTCCAGACATATCTCTTTTGCGCATTTCATCAAATAATTGCACAGATAATTTTCCTCCTGTACACCCTAAAGGATGCCCTAAAGCAATCGCTCCACCATTTACATTTACGATCTCTTGATTTAGCCCTAATTCTCTCATTACAGCTAAAGATTGAGAGGCAAAAGCTTCATTCAATTCGATTAATTCAATGTCACTTTGTTTTAAACCTGCTTGTTTTAATGCTTTCGGAATTGCAGCAACTGGGCCCATTCCCATGATTCTTGGCTCAACGCCGGCAGCAGCATAATTTACCATACGCGCAATCGGTTCAATGTTTAATTCTTTCACCATTTTTTCACTCATAATTAACACAAACGCGGCGCCATCACTCATTTGAGAAGAATTACCAGCAGTTACACTTCCGCCTTGAGCAAATACAGCTCTTAGCTTTGCTAACGCTTCTTTGCTTGTTCCTGCTCTTGGTCCTTCATCTTTTGTAACGGTATATGATCTTGTTGCTTTTTTACCATTCTCATCAACATAAGTTTGTGCTACATTGATAGGGACAATTTGATCTTGAAAACGATTTTCTGCTTGTGCTTTTAACGCTTTTAAATGAGAATTGTAAGCAAATTCATCTTGATCTTCTCTAGAAACTTTAAATTGATTTGCTACTGCTTCTGCAGTATTTCCCATTCCCCAATAATATTCTTCATAACCAGATTTTACTAATTCGTAATTCAATTCTGGTTTAAACCCGGTCATCGGTACTGCGCTCATGCTTTCTGCTCCACCAGCAATGATACAATCTGCCATTCCGGCTTGAATCTTAGCTGTTGCCATTGCAATAGTTTCTACACCAGAAGAACAAAAACGATTTACGGTAACTCCAGGAACATCAACTATGTTTAATCCCATTAAAGAAATTAAACGAGCCATATTTAACCCTTGAGAACCTTCTGGCATTGCATTACCAACAATCACATCGTCAATACGTTTCTTGTCAAAGTTTGGTAATTCATCCATCATGTATTTGATGGTTTCTGCAGCCAATTCATCTGTTCTTTTAAAACGGAATACACCTTTTGGAGCTTTTCCAACTGCTGTTCTGTATGCTTTTACTATATATGCTGTTTTCATAATTTTCGATTTTTAGATAATTAGATTTTTCGATTTTTGGAAGTCTAATAATCTAGAATTCCAATAGTCTAATTATCTAATTACGTAATGGTTTTCCTGTTTTTAACATGTGTTGTATACGTTCTAATGTTTTCTTTTCTGTACAAAGACTTAAGAAAGCTTCACGTTCTAGATCTAATAAATATTGTTCTGTTACTCTTGTTGGTTCAGATAAATCTCCACCAGCCATTACATAGGCTAATTTATTGGCAATTTTCTGATCGTGTTCTGAAATGTATTTACTTGCTTCCATAGAATCTGTTCCTACTAAGAACATTCCCAATGCTTGTTTACCAAGAACCAATACATCTTTTCGTTTCATTGGTTGAGTATATCCGGCTTCTGCTAATAAAATTGCGTGTTTTTTAGCTTCGGCAATTTGACGCTCTTTATTTACAACAACAACGTCTTTTCCTTTTTGTAAAATTCCTAAATCGAAAGCTTCATAAGCAGAAGTTGCAACTTTTGCCATTCCGATTGTTAAGAAATATTCTTGCAATACATTTAATTGTACATCACCTTTGTGGAATAAATCTTGGGCTCTTAAAGCCATTTCTTTTGATCCACCACCACCAGGAATTACACCAACTCCAAATTCTACCAATCCAATATAGGTTTCTGCAGCTGCAACTACTTTATCTGCGTGCATTGAAATTTCACACCCACCACCTAAAGCCATTCCGTGAGGAGCAGAGATGGTTGGAATTGAAGAATAACGCATGCGCATCATGGTATCTTGAAAATATTTGATAGCCATGTTTAGCTCATCATATTCTTGCTCAACAGCCATCATAAAAATCATTCCAATATTTGCTCCGACAGAGAAATTTGGTGCTTGATTTCCGACAACTAATCCTTGAAAATCTTTTTCTGCTAAATCAATCGCTTTGTTGATTCCTGCTAACACATCACCACCAATGGTGTTCATTTTAGATTGGAATTCACAGTTTAAAATTCCATTTCCTAAATCTTCAATCACAACGCCAGAATTTTTAAACACTTCGTTCGATTTTCTGATATTATCTAAAATGATAAATGAATCTTGCCCAGGTTTTTTAGTTTGTGCTTTTTCAGGGATACCATAATAAAAAGTAGCACCTTCTTTTACAGTATAAAATGAAGTTGAACCATTTGCGAACATTTCTGTAACCCAAGCAGCAGGAGTTTTACCTTCTGCTTTCATAATTTCAATTCCTTTTTCTACACCAATTGCATCCCAAATTTCGAATGGTCCATTTTCCCATCCAAATCCGGCTTTCATTGCATCATCAATTCTGTAAACTTCGTCAGAAATTTCTGGAATACGGTTAGAAACATATTCAAACATTGCCGAGAAATTTTTTCTATAAAATTCCCCAGCTTTGTCTTTACCACTAACCAATACTTTAAATCTATCAATCGGTTTATCGATTGTTTTTGTCAACTCTAAAGTTGCAAACTTTGCTCTTTTACTTGCTCTGTATTCTAAGGTATCTAAATCTAACGTTAAGATTTCTTTATTCCCATTTGCATCCACAGATTTTTTGTAAAAACCTTGACCTGTTTTACTTCCTAACCATTTATTTTCCATCATAGTGTTGATGAAACCAGGCAGTTTAAACAAATTATGCGCTTCATCATCAGGACAGTTTTCATAAATTCCGTTTGCCACATGAACCAAGGTGTCTAATCCAACAACATCAACGGTTCTGAAGGTTGCAGATTTTGGTCTACCAATTACAGGACCCGTTAATTTGTCAACTTCTTCAACAGTTAACCCCAATTCTTTTACTTGATGAAATAAAGACTGAATTCCGAAAATTCCAATTCTATTTCCAATAAAAGCGGGCGTATCTTTTGCTAAAACCGAAGTTTTTCCTAAGAACTTAGAACCGTAATCTAGTAAGAAATCAGTTACTTCTGGTTTACAATTTGGACCAGGAACAACTTCAAACAATTTTAAATATCTAGGTGGATTAAAAAAGTGTGTTACCGCAAAATGTTGCTGAAAATCATCACTTCTTCCTTTGTTCATAAAATGAATTGGAATTCCAGATGTATTTGAAGAGATAATGGTTCCAGGGGTTCTAAATTCTTCAATTTTTTCAAAAACTTGTTGTTTGATATCTAAACGTTCAACAACAACTTCCATTACCCAATCTACATCTTTTATCAAATGTAAATCGTCATCTATATTTCCTGTGGTAATTCTATCAGCAAATGCTTGAGAATAAATCGGAGAAGGTTTCGATTTTAACGAAGTTGTTAATGCATCATTTACCAAGCGATTTCGAACAACTTTGTCTTCTAAAGTAAGTCCTTTTGCTTTTTCTTTATCATTGAGTTCTCTAGGAACAATGTCTAATAAAAGCACTTCAACACCAATATTGGCAAAATGACAAGCAATTCCGCTTCCCATTATTCCAGAGCCAATAACTGCTACTTTTTTAATTCTTCTAGTCATTTGTTTGTAGTTTATTTTTATACAGCTTTTTTATTGATTTCTTTATAAATCTGTTTGTCTGCAATTAATTTATTAATAGTAGAAGTTACTTTAAAAAAGGTGTCAATTTCTTTTTCTGTAAGTTGTTCTCTAACAACTTCATTAAATTGGATGACAGAATCTTTAGATATTTTTCGCATCTCTTTTCCATATTCTGTTAATTTAATAAGTACACTTCTTCCGTCATCAGGATTTCTTTCTCTAGAAACAGCACCTTTGTCTTCCATTGTCTTTAAAATTCTTGACAAACTTGTTGGTTCCATTCCCATTAAAGGGCCTAAAGCGGTTGATGGCGTTCCGTTTTCGTAATCAATAGTTAACAACACAAAAGCGGTTGCCATTGTGCTATCGTGCTTTGCAGCTTGCTCGTTATACAGTTTTGCAACTGCTTGCCAAGTTGCTCTTAATTGATGATCTATTGAAAACGTTTTATCCATGTTTACAAATGTATAAAAAAAATGTTATGCATGCATAGTAAATAATAAAAAGATTATGCGTGCATAGTAAATTTTTATTGTAATACTTCATTTTATCAACAAACAATTAAAAACTAATGCGATGGAGTAAGAGAATATTACTTAATTTTGTTCCTTATCAAAAATTACTAGTATTCGTTTAACAATCAAACCAAATCAATGAGTAACTTATTAGAAATAAATAATGTAACGAAGAAATACGGAGAGTTTACGGCTTTAAATAACATTTCTTTAAGCATTCCAAAAGGAAGTGTTTTTGGGTTGTTAGGTCCAAATGGAGCTGGAAAAACATCATTAATTAGAATTATCAATCAAATTACATTGCCAGATAGCGGAACTATTTTGTTAGATGGGCAACCTTTGCAGCCAAGTCATATTGAACAAATTGGTTATTTACCAGAAGAACGCGGTTTGTACAAAAGCATGAAAGTTGGTGAGCAAGCGTTGTATTTAGCACAATTAAAAGGTTTGTCTAAAACGGAAGCTAAAAAACGATTGAAATATTGGTTTGATAAATTTGATATTGCTGCTTGGTGGGATAAAAAAATTGAAGAACTATCAAAAGGAATGGCGCAAAAAGTACAATTTATTGTAACAGTTTTGCATCAACCAAAATTATTAATTTTTGATGAACCTTTTTCTGGATTTGACCCGATTAACGCACAATTAATTGCCAAAGAAATTTTACAATTGCGTGATGAAGGAGCAACCATTATTTTTTCTACACACAGAATGGAATCGGTTGAAGAAATGTGTGATGAAATTGCTTTGATTGATAAATCGAACAAAATTGTTGACGGAAAACTAGACGATATCAAACGTCAATACAGAAGCAATACTTTTCAGATTGGATTAAAAACGGCTAATCCTTCAGAAATTGAAACAATTTTAAAACAACAATTTGAAGTTACTCCAACAGATTTTAGAATGTTAAGTGAAGGGTTTACAGCAAATGTTAAAATTCCTAAAAACGAATCTCCAAATCAATTAGTATCTTTATTAACAAAGTATGGAGAAGTGCAACATTTTCTAGAATTGGTGCCAAGTGCAAACGATATTTTTATTCAAGCAGTAAACAAAAATAGCTAAGTTATGAAGAAGTTAAAATTAATTATTAGAAGAGAATTCTTAGCAAAAGTGAGAAACAAATCATTTATAATGATGACTTTTTTAAGTCCGTTATTAATGGTCGGAATCGGATTTTTAGTATTTTATTTAAGTAAAAAGAACGACGAAAAAGTAAAGGAGATTGTTTATGTAGATGAATATAAATTATTTGCTAAAGAAGATTTTAAAGATTCTAAAACAGTACACTATTTAGATTATACAGCGTTAGGAATTGACGAAGCGAAAGCGAAAGTTGAAGCAGGAAATTACTACGGCGTTTTATACCTTCCTAAAAAAGACAGTTTAGAAACCTTGGCAAATGCTATCGAGTTTTATTCAAAAGATTCGCCAAGCATGTCGATGATTGGAGATTTAGAAAACAAAGTAGAAGCCAAGTTAAGACATCTTAAATTAGATCAATTAGGAATCGATTCAGAAAAAATAAAAGCATCACGAATAGCAACAGATATTAAAATGTATAATTTTTCTGGAGAAGAATCATCCAAATTAATTAATGGGTTAAAAATTGCCGTTGGTGTAATTGCAGGCTATCTATTAATGATGTTTGTAATGATTTATGGAACGTCTGTAATGCGAAGTGTGATCGAAGAAAAAACAAGTAGAATTATAGAAATAATTGTGTCGTCTGTAAAGCCTTTTCAGTTAATGTTGGGTAAAATTATCGGAAATGCTTCAGCAGGATTGCTACAATTCTTTATTTGGGGAATTATTTTGTTGATAATAAGTTTTGTTTCATCATCTGTTTTTGGAGTTGGTATGACAGAAGTGCAAGCTTCAAAATTATCACCAGAACAACTAGCAGCAATGAAAGACGTTGCAGGAAACGGAGAAATGCAATTAGCAATTCAAGAGTTTTTTAGATTGCCATTAGTAACCATTTTTATATTGTTTATTTTTTACTTTTTGGGCGGGTTCTTTTTATACAGTTCTTTATTTGCAGCTGTTGGTGCAGCGGTTGATAACGAAACGGATACACAGCAATTTATGTTGCCAATAATGTTGCCGTTAATGTTAGGCGTTTATATTGGTTTTGCAACCGTAATTAATGATCCTCATGGACCTATTTCTACCATCTTTTCTATGATTCCATTTACATCGCCAATTGTAATGTTAATGCGAGTTCCGTTTGGGGTTCCTTGGTACGAAATTGCAATTTCAATGACACTATTAGTGCTTACTTTTGCATTTATGGTTTGGATGGCAGCTAAGATTTATAGAGTTGGAATTTTAATGTATGGTAAAAAAGCAACCTATAAAGATTTGTATAAATGGATAAAATATAAAGGATAAAATGTATCTTTAAAACATGGAAAAAATAAAAGAGTTTTTAAATTATTCGTTTTCTTTTGGTGAAAAAATACAGATAAACGTTTTGGCGATTATTATATTAATTCTGGCTTTAATATTTACAGGATTTCTGTTAAAAGTATTGCGAAAATTTATCACGAGAAAACTGCCAGATAACGATAAAGTAAAATTTATATCCGTCTTTAATTACTTAAAATGGTTGATCTATATTATTATTTTTTTAATAACAATGCATACCTCTGGAGTTAATGTAACTGCAATATTTGCAGCATCAGCAGCCTTGTTAATTGGAGTTGGTTTGGCTTTGCAAACCTTGTTTCAAGACATCATTTCGGGTATTTTTATTTTAATAGATCAATCAGTACACGCTGGCGATATTATTGAGTTAGAAGGAAAAGTTGGTCGTGTTACAGAAATTAATTTGCGAACGACAAGAGCTGTAACTGTTGATAATAAAGTGATGGTGATTCCAAATCATATGTATTTAACAAATACCTTATATAATTGGACGGCAAATGGAGAAGAAACGAGAGAAGGAGTAGAAATTGGTGTTGCTTACGGAAGTGATGTTGCACTCGTAAAAAAGATATTATTGCAAGTGGCATCAGAACACAAATCAGTATTAAGTTATCCAGAGCCAACAGTGCTTTTTACCAATTTTGCAGACAGCTCTCTCAATTTTCGTGTTGCGTTTACCATCAATAATAGCTTCGAAGTGCGTCATGTACAAAGTGAAATTCGTTTTGAAATTGATAGATTGTTTAGAGAAAACAAGGTTGCAATTCCTTTTCCACAAAGAGATATTCACATTATAAATAAATAAAAAAAGTATGCCGAAAATTTTAATCATTGAAGATGAAGCAGCAATTAGAAGAGTATTAAAAAAGATTATTTCAGAAGAAAATGATACTTATAATGTAGAAGAAGCAGAAGATGGTTTGCAAGGGATTGAAATGATTATGAATACGGATTATGATTTGGTTTTTTGTGATATAAAAATGCCTAAAATGGATGGTGTTGAGGTGTTAGAAAAGGCAAAAAAAATTAAACCAGAAATTCCTATTGTTATGATTTCTGGTCACGGAGATTTAGAAACTGCCGTAAATACAATGCGTTTAGGAGCTTTTGATTATATTTCTAAACCACCAGATTTAAATCGTTTGTTAAACACCGTTCGTAATGCATTAGACAGAAAAGAATTGGTAGTAGAAAACAAACGCTTAAAGAAAAAAGTGAGCAAGAATTACGAAATGGTTGGAGAAAGCGATGCCATTTCTCATATTAAAGAGATTATAGAAAAAGTTGCACCAACAGATGCACGAGTTTTAATTACTGGGCCAAACGGAACAGGAAAAGAATTGGTTGCACATTGGTTGCACGAAAAATCGGATCGTTCTAAAGCAACAATGGTAGAAGTTAATTGTGCTGCAATTCCTTCTGAATTGATAGAAAGTGAATTGTTTGGTCACGTAAAAGGAAGTTTTACAGGAGCAAATAAAGACCGAGCAGGAAAGTTTGAAACCGCAAATAGCGGAACTATTTTCTTAGATGAAATTGGCGATATGAGTTTGTCTGCACAAGCAAAAGTATTGCGAGCTTTGCAAGAAAATAAAATCTCCAGAGTAGGCTCTGATAAAGATATTAAAGTAAATGTACGTGTTGTTGCAGCAACCAATAAAGATTTAAAAAAGGAGATTTCTGAAGGTCGATTTAGAGAAGATTTATATCACAGATTGGCAGTAATTTTAATTCAGGTTCCAGCATTAAACGATCGTAGAGAAGACATTCCGTTATTGGTAGATTTCTTTTCTCAGAAAATTGCAGAAGAACAAGGCGGTGCAAAAAAGGCATTTTCTAAAGAAGCAATTCAATTACTGCAAGAATATGATTGGACAGGGAATATTCGTGAATTAAGAAACGTAGTAGAACGTTTAATCATCCTTGGAGAAAAAGAAGTCACAAAAAGTGATGTAAATTTATTTGCTAGTAAATAATCATTAATTGAGTTAAAAATAAAAAAAGGGAATCAAAATATTTTGATTCCCTTTTTTTATTTTTATAAAAGATTATAAATCATAGCGATCAAGATTCATCACTTTGGTCCAAACAGCAATAAAGTCTTTAACAAATTTTTCTTTGTTATCATCTTGTGCATAAACTTCAGCATACCCTCTAAGAATTGAGTTTGAACCAAAAATTAAATCTACTCTTGTAGCAGTCCATTTAGGCTCTCCTGTTTTACGATTACAAATTTCGTAAATACCGTTACTTGTTGGTTTCCAATTATATGACATGTCAGTTAAATTCACAAAGAAATCATTGGTTAAAGCCCCTTCATTTTCAGTTAAGACACCATGTTTAGTGTCTCCATAATTAGTTCCCAGTACTCTCATTCCACCAATTAAAACAGTCATTTCAGGTGCTGTTAATCCCATTAATTGAGTGCGATCTAACATGATTTCTTCTGGACTTACTACAAAATCTTTTTTCAACCAATTTCTATAACCATCAGCCAACGGCTCTAAATAATCGAATGATTCTGCATCTGTAATTTCATCAGTTGCATCTCCACGCCCTGGTAAAAAAGGCACACTTATATTCATGCCTGCATTTTTAATAGCTTTTTCAATACCAACATTCCCCGCTAAAACGATGGTGTCAGCAACACTAATTCCAAATTCAGCAGCAATTGATTCTAAAACAGTCAACACTTTTGACAACTTTTCTGGTTCATTTCCTTGCCAATCTTTTTGTGGAGCTAAACGAATACGCCCACCATTAGCTCCTCCTCTGAAATCGGAACCTCTATATGTTCTTGCGCTATCCCAAGCAGTTGAAACCATTTCTGATATAGAAAGACCTGAATTAGCTATTTTAGTTTTAACAGCATTTACATCATAATTCTTTTTTCCTTTCGGAATTGGATCTTGCCAAATTAAATCTTCTTTTGGGGAGTCAGGTCCAAAATAACGTTCTTTTGGTCCTAAATCACGATGTGTTAACTTAAACCAAGCACGTGCAAAAGCATCTGAAAAACCATCAAAATCATTCTTAAATTTTAAAGAAATCTCTCTGTAAATTGGATCAACTTTCATTGCCATATCTGCATCTGTCATCATTGGGTTATGACGAGTAGTCATGTCTTCAACATCAACAGGCATATCTTCTTTTTTTATAGTTACAGGTTCCCATTGTGTAGCTCCTGCAGGGCTCTTACGTAATTCCCATTCGTGGTTAAATAGCATTTCAAAAAAGCCATTGTCCCATTTTGTTGGGTGTGTTGTCCACGCTCCTTCAAGTCCGCTTGACACAGTATCACGCCCTACACCAGTTCCCGTTGGGTTAGACCAGCCTAAACCTTGTTCTTCTGGAGAAGCAGCTTCTGGTACTGGACCTAAAATACTAGCATCTCCATTACCATGAGTTTTTCCTACTGTATGTCCTCCTGCAGTTAAAGCAACTGTTTCTTCATCATTCATTGCCATGCGTTTAAAAGTTTCACGCACTTGAGAAGCTGTTTTTAATGGGTCAGACTTTCCATTAACACCTTCTGGATTCACGTAAATTAAACCCATTTGTACTGCTGCTAAAGGATTTTCCATTGTTGAAGGGTCATCAACATTTTCATAACGCTCATCACTTGGCATTAACCATTCTTTTTCTGCTCCCCAATAGGTGTCTTTTTCGGGTCCCCAAATATCTTCTCTACCAAAAGCAAAACCAAAGGTTTTTAAACCCATACTTTCATAAGCAATAGTTCCTGCTAAGATTATTAAATCTGCCCAACTTACTTTGTTTCCATATTTTTTCTTGATTGGCCATAGCAAGCGTCTTGCTTTATCTAAACTAACGTTATCTGGCCATGAATTAAGTGGTGCAAAACGTTGATTTCCAGTTCCGGCACCTCCACGACCATCAGAAATTCTATAAGAGCCTGCTGCATGCCATGCCATACGAATCATTAGCCCTCCATAATGTCCCCAATCTGCTGGCCACCAATCTTGACTATCTGTCATTAAATTATGCAGGTCTTTTTTAAGCGCTTCAACATTTAGTTTTTTTAATTCTTCTTTATAGTTAAAATCTTCCCCTAATGGGTTTGTTTTTGTGTCGTGTTGATGTAAGATGTCTAAATTTAATGCATTAGGCCACCAATCTATAACAGATTCCTTTGCAGTAGTATTTCCTCCATGCATAAAAGGACACTTGTTTATGTCTCCACTATGATTATTTTCCATGCTTTTATTATTTTAAAGTTGATATACTTCAAATTTACAAAAATGTTTTTGATAATTTTTATCTATATTTTTTATATAGTAATAGGTATGTTCTATAGTTCATTTATCTAAAATATATATTTTTATGTTTAATAAACTAAGTGGTGGTTGATGAAAAAGCAACTGTTAGTGAAGTAAAACAGGGTATCAATAAATCTTATTGTATGATAAAGAATAAAATTTGACAAGGTTTTTTCAAACTGTATTGTAAGTGTATATTTGCCAATTAAAAAATAAAGATTAATTAAAATAAAAATTACAATATGGCAACAGTAGTTGGTAAAAAATTTCCAGATTTAAGTGTAGATGCAATGAACGAAATGGGAGATACATTTAAAGTTAATGTATTAGAAGAAGCAGTTAACAACAAAAAGAAAGTTGTATTGTTTTGGTATCCAAAAGATTTCACATTTGTTTGTCCAACAGAATTACACGCTTTTCAAGCAGCAATTGGTGAGTTCGAAAAGAGAAATACCATTGTAATTGGAGCTTCTTGTGATACTCCAGAAGTACATTTTGCTTGGCTAAGTACAGCAAAAGATAATGGTGGAATTGAAGGAGTTACGTATCCGATTTTAGCAGACAGCAATCGTAATTTATCGTCGATTTTAGGGATCTTAGACATCACTAACGAAATTTTTGATGAAGCGACACAAACAATTCAAGTTGAAGGAGATAACGTAACGTACAGAGCTACTTATTTAATTGACGAAGAAGGAACTGTTTTTCATGAAGGAATTAATCACATGCCAGTTGGTAGAAATGTAAATGAATATTTGCGATTAATTGATGCGTATGCACACGTTCAATCTCACGGAGAAGTTTGTCCAGCAAACTGGGAAGAAGGAAAAGATGCAATGCAAGCAAATGCAAAAGGAACAGCAGTATATTTAGCTTCTCACTAAAAATCAATTACGAATTATGAATTACGAGTTTTAAAATTCGTAATTCATAATTTTAAAATTCATAATTAACATGGTACAAGAATTAGATCAAGATAATTTAGAACAAATAGTTGCAGACAATAAAACAGTTGTTGTTCAGTATGCGGCTACTTGGTGTGGAAACTGTAGAATTATGAAACCAAAATTTAAGAAGTTGGCTTCAGAAAATGAAAATATGGTTTTTGTAATTGCTGATGCAGAAAAGTTTCCTGAAAGCAGAAAGTTAGCAGATGTAAGTAATTTACCAACATTTGCCACTTTTGTTGATGGTAAATTTATCAATCAAACGCAAACAAACAAGTTTGATGTTTTAAAAGAATTAGTAAACGAAGTTGTGTAAAAACACATTAAAAGATTCAAGGATTAAAAGATTAAAAAAGAAGACCAAAAATTAGCTTTTAATGATTTAATCTTTTAATTTTTAAACAGAAAAAATGAAATTACCTGTAATAAAACATTTAACTAATTTTATCGAAGAGAACGATCAAGATTATGTTATCGAAACGATAGAAACCCTAGAAACATTAACAGAAGTTCCGTCTTTAAAAGATGAAGAACTAGATGTAATTGGAGAGTTGATTTCTAATATGTACGGAGCTATAGAAGTAGATAAAATGATAAAAGAAGGCATACCAAAAAAAGAGGCATTAAATGTTTTTATGAAACGTGTTTTAGGCTCTATTGATACTTAATTAAGCTAAATTTATTATAAAATAAATTTTAATTTTCTAAAAAATTTTCTTTTATAATCGTTTTAATAGCTTCAGCAGTTAATGGTTTTGATATAAATTTATTTATTTGGTCAATGGCTTTTGCTTTTTCTTTATCAAGGGGGTCAGATGATGTTGTAAGCATCACCACTATTTTTTTACCTTTTTGTTTTGTATCTATTTTTTTATATTTCTCTATAAACTCCCACCCATTCATTCCAGGCATATTGATGTCTAAAAAAATAATATCAGGTTGTGGATAATTATCATTTATTTTAGAGGTTAAGTAATCCAATGCTTCTTGACCACTTTGCATACAAATAATATTTTCAGCACATTGTACTTTTTCTATAACAAATTTGTGAATAAAATTGGTAGCTTGATCATCATCAATTAGTAAAATGGTATGTAATTTTTTCATATTTTTTCGTTTGATATTGTAAAATAAAAGGTGCTGCCTTCGTTCGGTTTCGATTTTACCCATATCTCTCCACCGTGGAGATGTACAACCTTTCGGCAATGTGCAAGTCCAATTCCGACTCCTTCATATTCTTCTCTAACATGAAGTCGCTGAAAAATAGTAAATATTTTTTTTTTAAATTCTTTGGCGATACCAATTCCGTTATCTTTAACAGAAAATTCCCAACCGTGCTTTTTATTTGTGGCTTTTATTTGAATAATTGGGGGAGTTCCTTTTTTGGAGAATTTAATAGCATTGCTAATTAGATTTTGAAAAAGCAATCGAAATTCGGTTGGATACGCTTCAACGATAGGAAGGTTTTTAAATTTTAGAGTAGTATTTGTTTTTGTGATTAAAGTAGTTAAATCGGTTGAAATATCTTCTAACAACAAATTGCAATTAACTTCTGTAAACTTTTCTTTATGTCCAATTCTCGAATAGTCTAACAAATTTTTAATCAAAGAACTCATTCTGTCTGTCGCTTGTTTGATAAAGGTAAAAATTTGTTTGGCTTGGTCGTCTAGTTTGTCGTTGTACTCTGAATAGAGAATATTAGAAAAACTGGTAATGGTTCTTAAAGGTTCTTGTAAATCGTGTGAAGCAATATAGCTAAATTGTTCTAGCTCTTTATTTTTGTCTTCTAATTTTTTTACATATTTAGAAGATAATAGCTCTTCGGCCTCCTTTTTTTTGGTGATGTCTAATTTAATAGCCATATATTTATAAACTTCTCCAAATTTGTTCATAAAAGGAACAATAGCTGTATCGGTCCAATAAAAAGAACCATCTTTAGCTTTGTTTTTAACCTCCCCAAACCAAGGAGATCCAGAAGATACAACTGCTAATATATTTTTATGAAAAGAGATAGGGTGGTGGTTTGATCGTACAATTTTGTCTGTATTTCCGATAATTTCCTCTCTAGAAAATTGTGAAATAGTGCAAAAACTATCATTCACATATTTAATAATAGCATTTTTATCAGTGATAGCTATAATAGCAATTTTTTCTAGAGCGTCTTTAAATTGAGATAATTCTTGGTTTTTAGCGACTAAACTATTTTCTAAAATTTTTCGCTGAATATCTGATTTGTTTAAGCCTACTGAGATAATATACGTGTAGAAGAAGCTCAAAAAAATCAGAACCATTGTATATAGTATAATTCCAAATTTAGCATCAAGTTGCTCATTACTTATAAAATGAAGTAATAAAAAACTCAAAATAAATGGGATAAAAACAATAAAAGGAGTTAGTTTTCTTAACGACTCACTTCCATAATAATTACCTAAAAGCATTTTAGTAAATCCAATATCGGGAAATTTGTAACCAAGTAAAAAAGTAATCAGAGTAAACGAAATAGAAGTTTGAATAGACATCGTTTTAAAAAAAAAGGACTTGCTCTCTGTTGGAATTTGTAGGACAAAAGTTACAATAGAAATAAATGCAATTATTGTTGTAGAAAGGACAGCATATTGAGCAAATTTTCGATAATTTGAGTTTTTAGCCATTAAACCAGTTAAACCAATACCGAAAAAGGTAAACCCCGAAGCGGTTGCTAAAGACATTCTTCCGGGGTGAGAAGCCGTTATGGTGTCTGTAATAAAAATATTATCAACCAAACTAAGATCAAAAATATACTCCAACATAGTTAATAAACCAATGGCCAAAATAATTACAGTAAATAAGCGAAAAAAGAATTGGTTATTTTTATCTGTTTTTTTACAAAAATATAGACTAAGAGCAGATAAAAAAAATAAAAAGGCAGTGTTAAATTTTGTTGTTGCTCCGTTCTTTGAGTTGAAATTAAATAATATATTGGCATGAAAAACCCATTCAATCATAATTAAACAGCTAAAAAGCAGAATTATACTAATGATAGATAGTTTAAGTATATTGTATTTTTTTGAATCCATAAATGAGATGACGAGTTACAGGCTAGACATTATTTTTTTATATTCTGCAGCACTCTCATCAAAATTATTTAATACTTTTTCGGTAAGTATTGTAATTGTATCGTAATCTTCTTGCTGTGTACTTAACTGTTCAATTTTGCTGAGTTCTTTTTTAGATTCTAAACCCATTATACTAAAACTTGACTTTAAGAAATGAGAAGTTTCTCTAATAGCATTAAAATCTTTTTTGATAACATTCTTTTTAAGAAGGGCAATCTTTTTAGGGCTTTGATCTAGAAAAAGTTGAATCATTTGTCTTAACATCTCCGAATCTCCTGAAAGGCTTTCATTTAAGTAACTTAAATCCACTACCTTACTGGTAAAGAGGTTTTTTTTTAATTTGTTTTTATTATGAGAGATCAAATTTTACTATATTTGGTTATCATGCAGTTGTATATTTGCATAAAAGTAATTAAAAAAAATTAACATAGAGATCTTTCTAAAATAAAAAAATGAATGAAGTCAAAAAAATAGTTATTGCCGAAGATAATTCTGTGTTTTTATTACTGATAAAATTCCGGTTAGAAAAAGAAGGTTATAAGCTGTATCTTGCTGAAGACGGAAAGAAAGCTATTGAGCTAATAGAAGCTCATAAACCTGATTTAATTTTAACGGATATTATGATGGCTTATGTTACTGGATTAGAAGTAATCAGTCATGTTAGAAATGTGTTAAAATTTAAAACCCCAATTATTGTTTTTTCTGCATCTGGACAAGAAGAAATAGTTATCAAAGCTTTTGATTTAGGTGCTAATGATTTTATGGCAAAACCATTAAGTCCAAATGAATTAATAATTCGGGTAAAAAGAGCATTGATGTGATTTTTTACTCGTGCTTAGTTACCTATGAATAGTATACAAGATTTTATAAATTTTTTTAAAGAGCTTCCGCCAATTATCAAATTAATGTGGACATTGGCTGTTTTTTCCTTTTTAATATTAGTAGAGCTTACCATACATTTAAAATTGTTGAGAAAACGTCTTCGGAAACACGAAACATCATTACTTAAATATCAAAAAGAGTATGAAGAGTTGTTAGTTAATTACTTATATGCTTCGGAAGATAAAGAACAATTTAGTGATGTTCAAAAAAAAATAAATAGTAGTATACAGTTAGGTCTTTCTAGTAATTACAAAAGAAAAATTTTCATCAAAGTAATGATTAAACTGATGAATGAAATTTCTGGAGAAATGATTGACGAACTCAAGGGATTGTATCGAGAATTGGGTTTGATAAAATACGCCAAATTAAAATTGCGCCATAAAAAATGGCATGTAATAGCTATTGGGATAAGGGATTTAAGGCGTTTTAAAATTGAGGAAGTTGCCGACGAAGTAGGTGAGCTTATTAATCACTCTAAAGAAGAAGTTCGTAGAGAAGCTCATTTGTATTTTTTAAATGTTTTTAATTTTAAAGGTTTAGAATTTTTGAGTAAATTAAAGGCATCATTGTCAGAATGGGATCAAATAGGCTTTTTTAGTGTTTTGCAGAAATTTGATGAACAAGAAATTCCTGACCTTACAAGGTGGTTATTATCAGAAAACGATTATGTGGTTTTGTTTACGTTAAATCTCGTAAAAATTTATAACAGAATGGAAACCAAAGAAACACTGCTAGAATTGTTGAATCACGAAAACTGCGAAATTCGATGTAAAGTAATAGAATTATTAGACTATTTTTATGTGGTAGAAGCAAAACCAATTTTATTAAAAATTTATCTCGAATTAACAGAAAAAGAAAAATTTAGAGTGTTTGAGTTTTTAGAAAACATGGGTGAGGTTGAAGATGAATATTTTATTTTTAACCATATAGAAACAGCTAGTTTTAATGCTAAAGTAATTGGTTTACGGATTCTAAAAAAAATGAATACGTCAAAATTTATATCCCTAAAAGAGCGTACAGACGATGAGGAAATTCATACAATTATTAATTTTATAGAGAATAACTAAAGGTGGATATAAATCACATAATCTATATTGTTTCAGAAGTATTTCAGTACCTGTTTTTACTGTATGCTTTTTTGGTGATTTCTTCATACATTTTATTGGCAATTTTTTCTACCAAAGAAATGATTATGTACCTTAAAAAAAACAGCTTTGTAAACTATTCAGATATCTTATCTTCAAAAATAGCTCCTTCTATCTCTATCATCGCGCCAGCTTATAACGAAAGTTTAAATATTGTAGCAAATGTACGATCACTACTTTCTGCCCATTATGTCAATTATGATGTTATTATTGTTAACGATGGTAGTAAAGATGATAGTTTAGAGAAATTAATAGAAACCTATCAACTAGTAGAAGTAGATTATTTGATAAACGAGCGGATTAAAACTCAGAAGCTTAGAGCAGGTGTTTTTAAATCGACCAACCCAGCTTTTGAAAAATTAATTGTTGTTGATAAAGAAAATGGAGGAAAAGCAGATGCGTTAAACTTGGGACTTAATATTAGTAATAATGACTATGTTGCTTGTATTGATGTAGATTGTTTATTGCTAGAAGATTCTTTGCAAAAAATGATTAAACCTTTTTTAGAATATACTGATCGAAAAGTAATTGCATCTGGTGGAGTTATCCGAATTGCCAATTCTTGTGTTATTGAAAACGGAAAGTTAATGGAGGTAAATTTTCCTAATAAAATGATAGAACGAATGCAGATTCTAGAATATTTTAGAGCCTTTTTACTAGGGAGAATGGCTTGGAGTCGTTTAAACGGATTGTTGGTGATTTCTGGAGCTTTTGGGATGTTTGATAAAGAAATTGCAATAAAAGTTGGTGGTTATGATGTCAATACTGTTGGTGAGGATATGGAAATTGTGGTTCGAATGAGAAGGCATATGGAAGAAAATAAAGAAAAGTACAAAGTTGCATACATTCCAGATCCTTTGTGTTGGACAGAAGCACCAGATAATTATAAAATATTTATTTCTCAACGCAATCGCTGGACTCGTGGTACTATTGAAACTCTTAAAGAACATAAAGTAATTGGATTCAATAGAAAATACGGTGTATTAGGCATGCTAAGTTTTCCATATTGGTTCTTCTTTGAACGAATGGCTCCTATTATTGAGGTGTTAGGAATTATTTATTTTATCTTGTTGTTAATTTTTAGAGACATTCGATGGGATTTTGCGTTAAGTTTTTTCTTGGCAGCTTATTTATCGTCTATTATTTTTACAGTATTTGCTATTTTTTCTGAAGAATTAACATATCATCAATACAAGAAGAAGGGTACTGGAAAAAAACTTATTATTACAGCATTTTTAGAACCACTATTGTTACATCCATTTTCATTGTATGCAGCAATAAAAGGAAATTTTGATTACTATTTTAATAAAAATATAAAATGGGGGGCAATGACTAGAAAAGGACTGAGTAAAAAATAATAAAAAGAGGATTATGAAAAAAATATTAATAAATAAAAATACAGTACGTTTTTTACGTTTAAGCTTTGCTCTTATTGTAAGTTTTTACTTGATTAGTTTATTCGAGATTATTTCAAACTTAAAAGACGGAGAAACTACTGTTGATCTATTAAAACTTTTTGGATATCCTTTTTTTAATGATTTTATTATAGGATCTTTATTAAGCATCCTTTTTTTTCCGATTTTTTTAGTATTAAATATTGGTAAAAAAAAATACGGAGTACTTGGTTTTAAAATAATCGGTGTTCTTTTGGTTCTCAGTCAGTATTCTTTGGTAAAATATAGCTTAACAACCAAGCTAAATTTAGGAGCCGATTTATTGGGATATTCATTCAACGATATGTACATTACAGTATCTTCTTCTGAAGAGTTTTCATTGTTCTATTTTGTGCCCTTTATTCTTTTTCCTGTTCTTTTTTTAGCGATCAATACAGGTTTGATAAAAATAAAAGCATACGTTTTTCTCAATAAACTTACACTACTTTTATTACTGTTAAGTATTGTAATTAAAATTTTTGTTCCTGAAATTAGCCAGGCTACCTATCAAAATAAAATTTACTTTTTAGGAGCTGATATCATTCAGTTTGAAATAGGAAAACAACAAAATAAATCATTTAACGAAATTGATGCAGACGCTTATCCTTTTTTAAAATCATTTTCTAAAACCAATGATGTGTTGAGTCCGTTTTTTACAACATCAAAGAAGCGTCCTAATATAGTTATAATAATGGTTGAAGGTTTGGGGGGGGAGTTTGTAGGAGGGAATTCGTATAGTGGATTTACACCGTTTATAGACTCACTGATACCAAAATCTTTGTATTGGGAAAACTTTGTAAGCAATGCAGGCAGAACTTTTGGAGTGTTACCATCGCTAACAGCATCTTTACCATTTGGCGATACAGGTTTTTTAGCTTTGTCAAAAACACCAGCGCATCTTTCGTTATTTAGTATATTGGGAGAAAACGGATATACGACCTCATTTTATACAGGAGACCAAGCCAGTTTTGACAATCGAATAAATTTTTTAGAATATAATAATGTTGGTTTTATTACCGATGAAAATCAGTTTGGTACAGACTATGTAAAGACAGCTGGCAATTCGGGTGGTTTTTCTTGGGGATACCCAGATGCTGAAATTTACAGAAAAATGCTTAGTACTTTGGCAGATAAAAAACAACCAAGATTGGATGTTATAATGACGCTGAGTAATCATGAACCTTTTAATTTTCCTGATAAAAATTTATATATTAAAAAAGTTGATAGCCTGTTAAATTCTACTCAAAAATTTGACATACCAAAAGCTGATATCACTGCAAATAAAAATATTTACGCAACACTACTTTATACAGATCACTCGCTTAAAAAGTTTATGCAAGTCTATGCTAAAAGAGCAGATTATAACAATACGATTTTTGTTATTACTGGAGATCATCGTTTGATTCCCATTGAACAAAAAGATAAACTATGTAGGTTTCATGTTCCGTTACTCATTTACAGCCCGTTGTTAAAAAGAACTGCCCGTTTTAAATCGGTTTCTTCACATTGGGATGTAACGCCTAGTTTAGTGTCTTTTTTAAGTCGTCAGTTCAATTTCAAACCAATTACTCAAACAGCTTGGATGGGAACAGGTTTAGATACGGTTAAAGATTTTAGGAATATACATCAAATTGCTTTGATGCGTTATAAAGGCGGATTAAAAGATTTTATCTATAAAGACTATATGTTATCGAGCGGAGATTTGTATAAAATTAAATCTAATTTTGGAATTTATCAAATTAAAAATGACTCCTTATTAAATGTTGTTTCAGGTGCTTTTCAAAAGTTTAAGCAATTAAATGCTTATGTAACAAGTCAAAACAAAATTTATCCTCAGGTTTCTAATGAATCTAAAATTATTAGTAAAGTTAAGTTTTCAACAGAAGAATTAAAATTGATTAAAAACCTAACCAAAGGGTTGAATTCAGATCAAATATTTTTAGTTGCAAAAAACAAAGCTTTTAATAGTGATCGTAAAACGGCTCGCTTACTGTGTAATTATCTTTTAAATTCTTTTCCAAATCATGTGGATGCTATGGTTTTAAAAGGAAGAACACTAGCGTGGGATGGCAACTATAAAGAAGCAGAGGTAGAATTTCTAGAAGCTATAAATAAATTTCCGTTTTACGATGACCCTTATTCTGCATTATTAGATTTATATTGGTGGTCCGATCAAGATTACAAAGGCATTACAATTGCAAAAAAAGCGTTGATTAATAAGGTTAGAAATCCTGATATTTCTTTTAAATTGGCAAAAGCCTACCAGCGACTGGAAGATAGAAAAAAAGCTATTAAAGTGGTAGATAGTTTGTTAAAAATATACCCTAAAAAGCAAGAGTATTTAACCCTTAAAAAAACATTACAATGATAAAATTGAATCTTTTTGGTAAATTTTTGTTACTAGGGTTTTTCCTAGTGACATTTCAATGTTTTGCTCAGGAAAAAGTATTTACAGGCGATCCTGATACCGCTTTTGAAAAAGCGCGAAATATGGCATTTAACAACCAGCGTAAAGAAGCGCAAGAATTATTAAAACTCATCATAGCAAAGTATCCTAGTTATCTAGATTTACGATCTTTTTTAGCAAATACGTATTCTTGGGATGGTAATTATAAAGCAGCAAGAGAAGGTTTTGCTTTTGTTTTGAAAAAAGATTCAAAAAGAAAGGCAGATTGGATTGCGGCAATTAAAAACGAGTTTTATGCAGAAGTGCCATATTCTGCAAATGTTTTAATAAAAAAAGCAATGGTTTACTATCCAAAAGATCCAGAAATATTATATCAAAAAGCACGTTCTGAAGAAAAATTAAATAAACCAGAAGATGCTTTATATACCTTAAATGAAATTCTTAAAATTGATCCAACAAACGAAGATGCTTTAGCGTATAAAGTAAGTTTAAACGATTCATTTAGATTGAATTCTATTGGGGTAAGTTATTCAACATTAATTTATAATAAAAACGAAAGAGAAACATCGCATTATGGTACTTTAAAATATTCTAGACAAACTAAATACGGTAGTATAACAGGAAAAATAAATTACTCAAAACGATTTGGAACTAATAGTTACCAATACGAAGTAGATATGTATCCAAGAATTACAGAAGGCTTGTATGCTTATGTTAGTGGAGGTTTTTCTAATTCAGATTTGTTTCCAAGTGTACGATATGGTTTTGAATTATTCAAATCATTACCTAAAAGTTTTGAAGCATCGCTTGGGTTTAGAGGGTTAAAATTTTCTACAACAACAATTATTTACACTGGTTCTGTTGGATGGTATACAGGAAATTCTTATTGGTCTTTTAGAACCTATGTTACTCCTGGCGATCCAGGAGCAAGCAAATCAGGGACGTTATCGTATCGAAAATATTTTAGTGATGCTGATAATTATTTTAGTTTGGCAATTGGGTTTGGATTTTCTCCAGAAGTAGATCGATTTCCCGTAAATGTAAATGATATTGTTGTTTTTGATTTAAAATCACAAAAATTTAATGCAGGTTATACATTTACATCGGCAAATAAAAAAAATATTTGGGGAACTTCATTTAATCTTCTCAGAGAAGAAAAGAGTTTTTCTAGAGGTGATTATTATTTAATTTATTCCTTAGGAGTTTCTTATAGTTTTAGATTTAGATAGTTATTGTTTAAATCTACAATAGAATAAATAAAAACCCCGAGTAATTTTACTCGGGATTTTTATTTTCATTTGCCTTTCTAATAATCGCTTTTAACTTTTCTTGATTAGCAATTTTATCTTGCTTTACCTTATTAATTTTTCGATTCATTAATTTGGTATGCTTGGCTTTGTTTACTGTGTTTTTTGCTTTTCCTTTTTTGGGCATTTTTATTTTTGCAAGTTTTTAGATACGTCTTAAGTTTACTTTTGCGGATACTTCATAATTTATTCATTCGGTTCAATATGAATAAGCACTTGTTCTAAATTTGATATTTCTTTCCGCAAATAGTCTTTTAGTGCATGTGCAATATCATGTCCTACTTTTACAGAAATTTTACTATTAACAATTACGTGTAAATCAACATGAAATTTCATTCCAGCTTTTCTAACAAAACACTTTTCTGTTCCTAAAACTCCTTCTACTTCAATAGATTTTTTTCTAATTTCAAGTATTAGATTGTCATAAAGTTGTTCGTCCATAACTTCGCCTAAAGCTGGTCTTAAAATTAAGTAGCTGTTATATAAAATAAAAGCAGAAGCAAATAAAGCAGCCCAATCATCTGCTGTTTCATAGCCTTTTCCATAGATGATTGCTATTGAAACTCCAATAAAAGCCATTACCGAGGTTATTGCATCGCTTCTGTGATGCCAAGCGTCTGCTTTAAGTGAGGAGCTATTGGTTTGTTTGCTTTTTTTGATAACAATTTGAAATGATATTTCTTTCCAAATAATTATTAACCCTAAGACAATCAAAGTCCAAGATTTTGGAACTTTATGAGGAGTCTGAATGTTTTGAATACTTTCATATGCTATTAATGTAGCAGAAACAACAAGAAAGGCAACGACTCCAAATGTAATTAGAGGTTCAATCTTTCCATGTCCATATGGATGATTTTTATCCGCAGGTCGTTCGGCATATTTAAAACCTATTAAAACTAAAAATGAAGCAAAAATATCTGTTGTTGATTCAATTGCATCTGCAATTAAAGCATAAGAATTACCAAAAAAACCAGCAAGTCCTTTTATCAATGCTAAAGCAACATTTCCAATAATACTAAAATACGTCGTTTGTATTGCTGTTTTTTCGTTGTTCATTTCTCTTTTCAAGTTGCAAGCAACTTTTTATATCTGCCGTTTTAATATTAAAACAAGTTCAGTATACGGCGAAGTTATCAATAAACAAGTTTACAAACAAGTTAAATTATTTTCCTGTTTGTAAAAAGACAGGAGTTTTAGAATATATGTTTTGGCAATATTTTATGCTGAAAAAGCCAAATAACAAAAGAGTTTTCTATATCTTTAACGTACTTTTTATTATGAAAAAATAGCGACAAAAAACATGAAATTAAAACTAGAAAAACCAATCGTATTTTTCGATTTAGAAACCACAGGAATTAATATAGGAACGGATAAAATTGTAGAAATATCCATTTTAAAAGTGTTTCCGAACGGAAATAAAGAGAGTAAAACGTGGTTGGTAAATCCAGAAGTTGAGATTCCAAAAGAAGCATCAGATATTCATGGGATTACAAACGAACAAGTAGTTACAGAACCAACGTTTAAAGAATTAGCACCACAAGTAAGCGAGTTAATTGCAGATTGTGATTTGGCCGGGTTTAATTCCAATCGTTTTGACATTCCGTTGTTGGCAGAAGAATTAATGCGCGTTGGCATCGATTTTAATATGAACAATAGAAAAGCAATTGATGTACAAGTAATTTTTCATAAAAAAGAGCAAAGAACCTTAAGCGCCGGGTATCAATTTTACTGCGGAAAAGAATTAGAAGGAGCGCATGGAGCGGAAGCAGACACAAACGCAACCTACGAAATTTTATTAGCACAATTAGAAAAATACGATGATATCGGAACCTCTGTAGCAGATTTAAGTGCGTTTTCATCACACGGAAAAAGAGCAGATTTTGCTGGGTTTATTTTGTTTAATGATGATGATCAAGAAATGTTTTCTTTCGGAAAGTACAAAGGAAGAACGGTGGAAGAAGTTTTTAAAGAAAACCCAGGGTATAATAATTGGATGCAAAATGCAGATTTTCCGTTGTTTACAAAGAAAGTATTAGCGGAAATTAAAGAACGCATGTCTGTTTCTAAAAACACGATGACTGACGAAGAAAAACTAACTGCTTTACAGCAAAAATTTAATTTGAAATAGGTGTTAGATCTAGCCAAATTGAGCGCTGATAATGATGAAAAAGTTTTCCTTTTTGTAGTTACACAAGTTTTTGATGTACCAGTGATGGTTTTAAAAAGTGCAATCACAAAAAACCAAAGGAGAGAACATATTTGTATGTTAAGGAAATTTGGGATGAATCAGCATTAAATAAAATTCGTAGATTTAGAAAATTTGTACCAGCAATTTCTTTAACTTTATCAAATTAAAAAAACACAATAATGTTTACAGAATATAGCAATTTACCAAATAATTCTAGAGTTTGGATGTACCAATCCGATCGAGTTTTTACAGCCCAAGAAATCGATTTTATTTCTACAAAAGCCAAAGATTTTATAGAACAATGGACGCGACATGGCGATAATTTAAAAGGCTCGTTTACCATCAAATACAATCAGTTTTTAGTGTTGGCGGTTGATGAAGGTTTTAACAATGTTTCTGGTTGTTCTATAGATGCTTCTGTTCGTTTTGTAAAAGAGTTAGAAAACGAGTTGCAAATCGATTTAATGAACAAAATGAATGTTTCTTTTAAAGATGGCGACACTATTAATATTGTAAAATTATCCGATTTTCAACAGTTTGCAAAAGAGCAAAAAATAACCAAAGAAACCATCGTTTTTAACAATATGGTGCAAACCAAAGAAGAAGTAGAAAATAATTGGGAAGTTCCGGCAAGCAAGAGCTGGCATAATCGTTTTATGATATAATTTATGAAAAATAGTTTAATGCTACTTTTTGTGTTTTGTTTTCTTGGATTGCAAGCACAATCTAAAGATCCACTACAAACGAAAGACAAAGAAGCTCAAGAAAAATGGGTTGATAACATTTTAAATAACATGACCAATGAAGAAAAAATTGGCCAATTATTTATGGTGCAAGCGTATTCTACAAACGATACTCTGAATGAGAAATTAGTGGAAGAATTGATCCAAAAATATCATGCTGGAAACTTAATTTTTATGCAAGGAACTCCAGAGAAACAAGCGGAATTAACCAATAAATACCAAACATTGTCTAAATATCCATTATTGATAGCAATTGATGCAGAATGGGGATTAGACATGCGTTTGCAAAACTCGTTTCGCTATCCATGGAATATGGCTTTGGGAGCGATCCAAGACAATTCTTTAATAGAACAATTTGGAGAACAATTAGGAAAACATTGTAAACGATTAGGAATTCACATTAATTTTGCGCCCGTTGTTGATATCAATATCAATCCAAAAAACCCAATTATAGGAAACCGTTCTTTCGGAGAAAATAAATACAATGTAACAGATAAAGCAATTGCTTTTACGCGCGGAATGCAACGTTTTGGAGTGTTGGCAAACGCAAAACATTTTCCAGGTCATGGAGATACAGCTTCAGATTCTCATCACACTTTACCTGTTATAAATTTTGATGCAACGCGTTTAGATACCTTAGAATTGTATCCGTATTATAAATTGTTTGATGAAAATTTAGCAAGCGTTATGACGGCGCATTTGAGCATTCCTAAATTAGAACCGAACAAAAAATTACCATCTTCTTTATCTCATAAAATAACAACAGGATTGTTAAAAGAAAAAATGGGTTTTAAAGGATTAATTATAACTGATGGATTGAATATGAAAGCTGCTGCAGATTTTGCAACGTCAAAAGAAATTAATTTAGCGGCAATTTTAGCAGGAAATGATGTGTTGTTAATTCCGCACGAAGTTCCAGAAACAATGGACTATTTTCTAAAAGCAATTCAAGATAAAAAGTTAACCATTGAAAGATTAAACGAATCTGTTCGCAAAATTTTAAAAGCAAAATATTGGGCTGGATTGCAAAATTACAAACCAATAGATTTAAACAATTTAAATGAAGATTTAAATACCAAAACGGATGAATTGCTGCGTAGAAAATTGATCGAAAATTCGGTTACTGTTATAAAAAATGAAGATGATATAATTCCGATTCAAGATTTAGAGAAACAGCAAATTGCGTACGTAAAATTAGGTGATGATGACCATACGCCATTTGTTACCATGTTAAATAAGTATGCGAAAGTAGCTGTTGTTTCTGCTGATAATACTGCCGATTTACTATCAAAATTAAAACCATATAATTTAGTAATTATTGGATATCATATTTCAAACGATCATCCTTGGAAAAATTTTAAATTTAAAAAAGAAGACATTGCTAAAATTCAACAAATAGCAAAAGCCAAAAAAGTAATTTTAGATGTTTTTGCAAGTCCGTACAGTTTGTTAGATTTTACGTCTTTTAAAAATATAGAAGGTTTGGTGGTGTCGTATCAGAACAGTAATGTTGCGCAAGAAATTTCTGCACAACAATTATTTGGCGCGATTAAAACTAATGGGAAATTACCAGTTTCTATACATAAAAAATTTAAAGAAGGCTTTGGTTTATACACCACAACATTAAGTAGATTAAAATACGGATTGCCAGAAGAAGTAAAAATGTCTTCTATAAAATTGGCAGAAATTGATGTACTAGCAAACGAAGTAATTAAAAAAAAAATGACTCCGGGAATGCAAATCCTAGTCGCAAGAGACGGAAGAGTAATTTATCAGAAAAGCTTTGGGTATCACACCAATGATTCGCTTTTAAAAGTTCAAAATTTTGACATTTATGATGTTGCTTCTTTAACAAAAATTCTTGCAACTTTACCAATGGTAATAAAAGCTGTAGGCGAAGGAGAATTTAGAATTGCTACAAAATTAAGATACTTATTGCCAGAAACAAAAGGTACAAATAAAGGTACTTTAACTTTAAAGGAAATCTTATCTCATAACGCTAGATTAAAAGCGTGGATTCCGTTTTATAAATTAACTCAAGATAGCATTACTCATTTAAAGTTGCCAGGTTTTTACAGTGATAAGAAATCAAAAAAATACTCTATAGAAGTTGCTAAAAATTTGTTTTTAATATCTTCTTATAAAGATTCTATTTATAAAAAGATAGAAGAGGCAGATCAAAGAGAAAAGGAAGGATATAAATACAGCGATTTGGGTTTTTATATGTTAAAAAGAACTCTTGAAGAACGATATAAAAAGCCTTTAAATATATTAGCTGATGAAAATTTTTATGCTCCTTTAGGCGCGAGTAGAACCAGTTATTTACCGTTGAAAAAGTTTCCATTAAATGAAATTATTCCAACAGAAAAAGACGCGTATTTTAGAGATCAATTATTACAAGGATATGTGCACGATATGGGTGCGGCAATGTTAGGCGGAGTTGGCGGTCATGCGGGTTTATTTGCAAACGCAAATGATGTAGCAAAAATAATGCAAATGTATTTACAAAACGGATATTACGGCGGTAAAAGATATTTAAAAAGTGCTACCGTAAAAATGTTTAATAAACGCTATTACGAAGATAAAAAAATACGAAGAGGTTTGGGTTTTGACAAGCCACAATTAGACCCAGATATTGAAGCAACTTGTGGTTGTGTTTCTGATGAAAGTTTTGGGCACAGTGGTTTTACTGGAACCTATACTTGGGCAGATCCAAAAAGTAGAATTGTCTATGTTTTTTTATCGAATAGAGTGTACCCAACAATGGAAAATAATGGTTTGATTACAGAAAATATAAGAACAAAAATTCAGCAAATTATACAAGACGCTATTTTACCGTAGTTGTAGCAAATTTACTGTATAATAATTGTACTAATAAAGTTGCAATACCATAAATTATGGCAACCTCTAAGGTGTAGAATTTATAAAGTATTACAGCTTGAATACTGTAAAAAATAGGAAAAATAATTGTCCCTAAAGTAAATCTGAAGGTATCTACAAACTCCGTTTCATCAACCTTTTTTGATGAAATTCGCCAAATTATCCAAGGAATAATACTGTTTAAAACAATTAAAAAATAAAGCGGTTTCACAAAGTTAAGACGCTCTTTCTGACTTCTTATTTTTCTTGTTTTAATACTGTTGTTAATCGTGTTAACTTCAGTAAAATCAACATTTTTAGAATTTAATTCGTTTAAAATAGTTTCATAATTTTCATCCGCAGGAATATGAACAGACAATTCTTTTAGTTGGTTCGAAACCTTTTCTTTAATAGTGCGTATAGAGTTGTTTATATCATTGGTGTCGTAAAAGTTATTTGCTATAATTGGTTTGCCATAATGGATGGCAACTTTACAGGGAAATTGACTTGCATTTTGATAGGTAATTCCGACCGGAATAACCATAATTTTTAACGTTGGATATTTTTCAATAGCGCCAAAAATAATGCGTGTAAAACCTTTGCTTAAGTATCGTACAGTTCTTCTTTTATCATGACTTCCTTCAGGGAATATCATTAAAGCTCTTTGCTTGTTTAAAATATCATAACAATCATTAAAAACGGCTGTGTTTTTAGAAAGTTCTTTTACGCCATCTCTAATTCTATAAATTGGCATTAAATTTAAAGTAGCTAAAAACTTTTTTATCAACGGTTTTTTAAAAGCTGCAGCTCTAACTAAATAATAGGTGTTTCTTGGTACGTTTGTAGTAACTAATAACGGGTCTAACAATCCGTTTGGATGATTGACCGCAAAAAGGACTGCGCCTTTTTTAGGAATATTTTCTTTGCCTACAACCTTTATTTTTTTGGTGTAAAAAAACAAACCTGTTTTAATATATGTTTTTACAAAGTTATACCAAAGTTGTTTCAAAAAAAGTAAAATTTAAAATCCTTGCGCTATTTTTTTAAGTTTAGGAACATTTAATAAAGAGATGTTTTTTCCTTTTAAAGAAATAATTTCTTCTCTTTTAAATTCTGATAATAAACGGATTGCAGATTCTGTTGCAGTACCAATGATGTTGGCAATATCTTCTCTTGATAAGTGAATGTCTAAATTACTGTCTCTATTATGACCGAATTTTTTATCTAAACTTAGCAACATTTCAGCCAAACGTTGTTTTACTGTTTTTTGCGCCATATCTACAATTAAGTTGTGGGCGTTTTTTAAAGACATTGCCATGTCTTTTAAAACACTCATAGAAAATTCAGGATTTTGTTTTAAATCATCAATAATTTCATCTCTTGGGATAAAACAAACTTCCATATCATGAATTGCAGTAGCTTTTAAGTTAGCAACGTCATCATTAATTAAACTTCGTTCTCCTAAAAAGTCGCCTTTATTTACTAAATGGATAATTTGTTCTCTTCCGTTAGCACTCATTTTAGAAACTTTACAAATGCCAGCACTAATACAAAAAACACCATTTATATGGTCGCCTTCATCAAAAAGGGTTTCTCCTTTTTTTATGATTCTTGTTGTTTTACACGCAGAAATTTTTGAAAGTTCTTTTGCCGTTAATGTTTTTAAAGAGTTTAACTGCCTGACTATACATTGCTCACATTTGCTCATTTTGTCCGTCGATTTATCCTTTCAAATATAAGTAAAAACTGACAATTATCATATTATAAGGCAATGTTATATTAGATATTTGCACAAGGCATTTAGAGTAAATAATATGAATAATTTAGTGTGCTATCATTGTGGTAATACGTGTAATAATAAATCAAATACGATAAAAGAGAAATTTTTTTGTTGTAATGGATGTAAAACTGTTTTCGAAATATTTTCTGAAAATGATTTAACGTGTTATTATGATTTTGATACAAATCCGGGAGCAATTCCAGAAGAAATTCAAGGAAAATACGATTTTTTAGACAATCCAAAGATTGTAGAAAAATTAATCGAATTTAATGATAGCAATAAACAAGTTGTTTCTTTATACATTCCGCATATACATTGTAGTTCGTGTATTTGGGTGTTGGAAAATCTTCATAAACTCCAAAAAAATATTAGTACTTCTCAGGTTAATTTCCCGAAGAAAACCATCAGAATTTCATTCAACTCAGAAAAGACAAACTTAAAAGAAATTGTTTTGTTGTTGAGTTCTATTGGGTACGAACCATACATCAGTTTAGAAGATTACGAAGTTGGCAAAAAGAAAATAGACAGAACGTTGTTATATCAATTAGCCATTGCAGGTTTTGCGTTTGGAAATGTAATGTTTTTATCGTTTCCAGAATATTTTGATGTCAACGAATTTTGGTTAGATCAATACAAATATGTGTTTAGATGGTTAATGCTTTTCTTTTCTTTGCCAGTAGTTTTTTACGCAGCAAAAGAGTATTTTATTTCTGCTTACAAAGGCTTAAAGTCTAATATTTTAAATATTGATGTTCCTATTGCATTGGGCATTTCTGTGTTATTTGTAAGAAGTGCAACCGAAGTAATTTTTGATTTAGGGGCAGGTTTTTTTGATAGTTTAACAGGCTTGGTTTTTTTCTTGTTGATTGGTAAGTTTTTTCAACAAAAAACATACAGTTTTTTATCTTTTGAGCGCGATTTTAAATCGTATTTTCCAATTGCAGTAACTAAAATAAATTCGGATACATCCGAAGAAAACACACAGATTTACGATGTTGAAAAAGGAGATCGGTTATTAATTAGAAACAACGAGTTAATTCCTGTTGATGGAATTTTAATCAACGGAAACGCAACTATAGATTACAGCTTTGTTACTGGAGAATCTGTTGCTGTTGAAAAAGAATCTGGAGCTAAAATTTTTGCTGGCGGAAAACAGCTCAATGGAATTATAGAAATGGAAGTTCTTAAATCTGTTTCACAAAGTTATTTAACACAATTGTGGAGCAACGCTATTTTTGATGAAGAAAACACCTCAAAATTTAAAAACTTAACAGATACCATTAGCAAACGATTTACCGTTTTTGTACTATCAATTGCAGCAATTGCTACATTATTTTGGTTGTTTACAGATGCAAGTAAAGCACTAAATGTGTTTACTGCCGTTTTAATTATTGCATGTCCGTGTGCAATTGCATTGGCAGCGCCCTTTACTTTAGGAAACTTATTGAGAATTCTTGGAAAGAAAAAGTGCTATCTAAAAAATGCTGCAGTTATTGAGAAAATGGCAAAAATAAATACCATCATTTTTGACAAAACAGGTACTTTAACATCAACTAAAAAGAACGAAATACAGTACGAAGGAAAAGCATTTTCTGAAGCAGAAAAGGAAGTATTGCAAAATGCAGTTCGAGTTTCTAACCATCCATTAAGTAGAATGCTGTACGATAGTTTTGATGTTGTAAATCAAATTGAATTAGATGCATTTGAAGAACTTGTTGGAAAAGGAATTGAAGCGAAAGCAAACGGAATTTCAATTAAAACAGGTTCGAAATCTTTTGTAGAAAATAGTTTAGAAAATGCTCAGTTTGAAACAGCAATTCATATCAGTATAAATGATGTTTATTTCGGGAAATATGTGTTTAAAAATTCGTACCGAAAATACATGAAGCGATTGTTTAGTAAATTAAAAAGCAAGTATAACCTATCCATTCTTTCAGGTGATAACGAAGGAGAAAAAGACTATTTAGAAAAAAAACTGCCAAGTAAAGTTCAGTTTTTATTCAATCAAAAACCAGAAGATAAGTTAGAATATATAAAATCACTACAAGAAAAAGGAAACAACGTTTTAATGATTGGCGATGGCTTAAATGATGCAGGAGCCTTAGCGCAAAGTGATGTGGGAATTTCATTATCAGAAAATATCAACGTTTTTTCGCCTGCCTGTGATGCTATTTTAGATGCCAATGAATTTAAAAATATTGCCACTTATTTAGAACTGTCAAAAAAAGCAATCAAAATTATAAAATACAGTTTTGTACTGTCTTTGTGTTATAATATCATCGGTTTGTATTTTGCTGTAACAGGACAATTAGAACCTGTAATTGCGGCAATTTTAATGCCGTTGAGTTCAATTACAATCGTTGTTTTTACAACAATTATGACAACTATTTTAGGAAGAAAATTAAAAAAATAAATGATGAGTGTACATATTGATGCAAAACCAGGAGATGTAGCAGCATCTATTCTGTTGCCTGGAGATCCGTTAAGAGCAAAATGGATTGCAGACAAATTTTTAGAAAATGTAGTCTGTTATAATGAAGTTCGTGGAATGTTGGGTTTTACGGGTACTTATAAAGGAAAAAGAGTTTCAGTTCAAGGAACAGGAATGGGAATTCCGTCTGCATTAATTTACGCAAATGAATTGATTACACAATTTGGAGTAAAGAATTTAATTCGCGTTGGCTCTGCTGGTTCTTATCAAAAAGAAGTCAAAATTAGAGACATTGTTTTTGCAATGGCTGGTTCTACAACATCAGGAATTAATGCACAGCGTTTTCGCGGAGCAAGTTATGCGCCAACTGCAAGTTTTGAATTGTTCAATAAAGCGGTACTTGTAGCCAAAGAAAAAAATATTCCAATCAAAGCAGGAAACGTATTAAGTTCTGATGAATTTTATACAGATAATTTTGAGGATTACAAACATTGGGCAGAATTTGGAGTTTTGTGTGTGGAGATGGAAACCGCAGGTTTGTACACAACGGCAGCAAAACACCATGTAAATGCATTGTCAATTTTAACAATTTCTGATAGTCTAGTTACCAAAGAAAGAACTTCGGTAGAAGAAAGAGAGCAAACGTTTAAAGAAATGGTTTTAATAGCCTTAGATACAATTTAAATTAGATTGATATATATTCTGTCAATTCGAGCGGAGTCGAGAATAAGAAAATATATTTAGAGAAAAGACTAAATAATATGAGTTCATTAATACAAAAATACAACATCCCAGGACCAAGATACACCAGTTATCCAACGGTTCCATATTGGGATAAAAAAGGAATTTCTAAAGAAAATTGGATTGCAAGTTTTCAAAAATCTTTTACAGAAAGCAATCAATCAGAAGGAATTAGCATCTACATCCATTTACCATTTTGTGAAAGTTTATGTACATTTTGTGCATGTCATAAACACATTACAAAACGTCACGAAGTAGAAGAAGATTATATAGATACCGTTTTAAAGGAGTGGGAATTGTATGTTAATTTGGTGGATGAAAAACCACTCATAAAAGAGATTCATTTAGGTGGCGGAACTCCAACATTTTTTTCGAGTTTTCAACTTAAAAAATTAATTGACGGATTGTTTGTGTATGCTGATAGACATGCTGATTACGAATTTAGTTTAGAAGGACATCCAAACAATACCACCAAAGAGCAATTACAAACTTTATATGATTTAGGTTTTACTAGAATTAGTTTTGGTGTACAAGATTACGATCCAATTGTGCAAAAAGCAATTCATAGAATTCAGCCTTTCGAAAATGTAGAAAATGCAACAAGATGGTCTCGAGAAATTGGTTTTACATCTGTAAGTCACGATTTAATTTTTGGCTTGCCTTTTCAAACCAAAGAAAATATTATAGAAACCATAGAAAAAACAAAACTATTGCAGCCAGATAGAATTTCGTTTTATAGTTATGCACACGTTCCCTGGGTAAAAGGAGTTGGTCAACGCGGATTTAACGAGAAAGATTTGCCAAAAGATGATGAAAAGAGAGAGTTGTATGAAGTAGGAAAAGAACTCTTTGCAGAATTGGGTTATGTAGAAATTGGAATGGATCACTTTGCTTTAAAAACAGACTCGCTTTATAAAGCAACCCAAGAAAAAACCTTACACAGAAATTTTATGGGATATACAGCCAATAAAACATTATTAATGGTTGGGTTGGGAATGTCTGCAATTTCAGACTCTTGGTATGCCTTTGCACAAAATGTAAAAACAGTAAAAGAGTATCAAAAATTGGTAAATGAAGGTGAAATCCCAATTTTTAAAGGGCATTTCTTATCCGAAGAAGATTTAATTATTAGAAAACATATTTTAAATATGATGTGTCATTTTAACTCTACTTGGGATAAAAACGATTTAGAAATAATAGAATTGGAAAAACATTTTTCATTTTTAAAAGAAATGGTCGCAGATGGCTTGGTTATTTTAGATAAAAATTCTTTGACAATTCCAGAAAAAGCCAGACCATATGTTAGAAATATCTGTATGGCATTTGATGTGCGCTTACAAAAAAGCAAGCCAGAAACTCAATTGTTTTCTATGACCATTTAAAATTTATAGAAAAGATTAAAAGATGACAAATGTCATATTATAGATAAACAAGCAACTGTATTTTTGAACTTCAAGTCAGGCAAGATATGAGCGTTATATATTTATTACTTACACTAAGTATTTTAGTGGCAATCATTTTTTTTATAGCATTTATTTATTCCGTAAAAAGAGGACAATATGATGATTCATATACGCCATCCGTACGAATGCTTTTTGATGATGAATTAGTAAAAACACCAAGCAAAGAATCAAAAGAAACTAACTAGACTTTAAATACAATTAGATTATGGAAATGCAACAGTTTTATTACGATAACAAGATCGTAAAGAAATTTATCTACGCTACTTTACTATGGGGAATAGTAGGCTTTAGTGTTGGGTTAATGCTAGCTTTTATGTTTTTATTCCCAAATTATACCGACGGTATTTCGTGGTTAAGCTTTGGACGTTTAAGACCTTTGCACACAAATGCAGTGATTTTTGCTTTTGTTGGAAATGCAATTTTTGCAGGAGTTTATTACTCGCTACAAAGATTATTAAAAGCAAGAATGGCAAGTAATTTTTTAAGTAATTTCAACTTTTGGGGTTGGCAATTAATTATTGTTGCAGCTGCAATTACGCTGCCGATGGGTTATACATCGTCTAAAGAATATGCCGAATTAGAATGGCCAATAGATATTGCAATTGCTTTAGTTTGGGTTGCTTTTGGGGCTAATATGATTTGGACAATCTTACAGAGAAGACAAAGACATTTATATGTTGCAATTTGGTTTTACTTAGCAACGTTTGTAACGGTTGCTGTATTACATATTTTTAATAGTTTGGCATTGCCGGTAAGTTTCTTGAAAAGTTATTCTGTGTATGCAGGAGTTCAAGATGCATTGGTGCAATGGTGGTACGGACATAATGCAGTGGCGTTTTTCTTAACAACACCTTTTTTAGGATTGATGTATTACTTTGTTCCTAAAGCAGCAAATAGACCCGTATATTCTTATCGATTATCAATTGTCCATTTTTGGTCGTTGATCTTTATTTACATTTGGGCAGGACCACATCATTTATTATATACTTCTTTGCCAGAATGGGCGCAAAACTTAGGAGTTGCATTTTCTGTAATGTTGTTAGCACCATCTTGGGGTGGAATGATAAACGGATTATTAACGCTTCGTGGAGCCTGGGATAAAGTAAGAACAGACCCTGTTTTAAAATTCTTTGTTGTTGCAATTACTGGTTACGGTATGGCAACTTTTGAAGGACCATTATTATCCTTAAAAAGTGTAAATGCTATTGCGCATTTTAGTGATTGGATTATCGCTCACGTGCACGTTGGAGCATTAGCGTGGAACGGTTTCTTTGCTTTTGGTATGATTTATTGGTTGGTTCCTAGAATGTTTAAAACAACTTTGTTTTCTAAAGGATTGGCAAACTTTCATTTTTGGATCGGAACCTTAGGAATCATTTTATATGCACTGCCAATGTATGTTGCAGGATTTGTACAAGCATCAATGTGGAAACAATTCAATCCAGACGGAACATTAACATATGGAAACTTCTTAGAAACTGTTACCGAAATTATACCAATGTACTGGATGCGTGCGATTGGTGGTAGTTTATATATTGTAGGAGCATTTGTCATGTTATACAATATGATAAGAACCATACGAGCTGGAGAAGAAGTAACTGATGATTTAGCTGAAGCACCAGCACTAGAAAAAGTATCAAAATACAGAACAAAAGGAGAAGGATGGCATACTTGGTTAGAACGTAAGCCTATCAAATTAACAATTTATGCAACCATTGCAATTTTAATTGGTGGTGCAGTTCAGATCATTCCAACTTTGTTAGTAAAATCTAACATTCCAACAATTAGTAGCGTAAAACCATACTCACCACTAGAATTAGAAGGAAGAGATATTTATATTAGAGAAGGTTGTGTTGGGTGTCATTCACAAATGGTTCGTCCGTTTAGAAGTGAAGTTGAACGTTATGGAGAATACTCTAAAGCAGGAGAATTTGTTTACGATCATCCATTTTTATGGGGTTCAAAACGTACTGGTCCAGACCTACACAGAATTGGAGGAAAATATTCTGATAGTTGGCACTTAAATCACATGTACGATCCTCAGAGTACTTCGCCAGGTTCTATTATGCCAGGTTATAAATGGCTGATAAGAAATCAGCTTGATAAATCAGATACAGAAAGTAAGATGAAAGTAATGGTTACTCTTGGCGTTCCTTATACAGAAGAAGACATTGCAAATGCGCAGCAACATATGTTAGAGCAAGGAACAAAAATCGAACAAAACTTATATGCAGATCCAGATTTTGTGAAAAATTACGAAGCAGATAAGAAATATGCTGAAGACAATGGAGAGTCTTTTATTGAAATGAAAAACAGAGAAATTGTTGCCGTTATTGCGTATTTACAAAGACTTGGTACAGATATTAAGGTAAAAGATGTAGAAGCTTTATTAATAGATAAAAAATAAGAAATCATGTTAAAATTTGTAAAAAATCATATGGAAAGTATTACCGGAATAGAAATTTATCCAATGATTTCTCTGTTAGTTTTTTTCACATTTTTTGTAGTACTTTTTTGGTGGGTATTTACTTCTAAAAAAGAATACATTAATACAGTAAGTCAAATTCCATTAGATAATTAAAAATAAATAGTGATGAAAAAATATATTATAGCAATCGTATCTGTACTCTTCATTTTTGCAATGCCATTTCTTTTTACTGAAATAACTGCTAGTTATGAAAACCCTTACAAATTTATAGATAACCCTTTGCCATGGTTGGTTTTAGTAACTTTTATTGTGCTATTACTTATGTTGGTTTGGTTAATAACTTTAGCACTTAAAAAAGTTCAATTATTAGAAAATGAGAAAAATGGAGTAGTACCAGAAACATCAACATTTAATTTGAATGTTTGGGTAAAAAAATTTCTTCAAAAATGGACAAATGCAAAAAGAATTGATCAAGAAGAAGAAATTATTTTAGATCATAATTATGATGGAATTAAAGAATTAGACAATTCTTTACCACCATGGTGGGTGTACATGTTTTATGCCTCCATTATTTTTGCGGTTGTGTATTTAGTTCGTTTTGAGGTTTTCGATGGAGATAACCAAATAACTGAATATAATAACGCAGTTGCAGAAGCCAAAGCATCATTAGAGACATACAAAGAAACCGCAACAGATATAATAGATGCTTCTACAGTTACATTATTAACTGACTCAAAAGATTTAAATAGAGGGAAAGCTATTTTTAATTTAAACTGTGTTGCTTGTCACATAGCCGATGGAGGAGGTTCTATTGGTCCAAACTTAACGGATGAGTATTGGATTTTAGGCGGTGGAATCAAAAATGTTTTTACAACAATTTCTAATGGAGGTAGAGACGGAAAAGGAATGGTTGCATGGAGTAAAATTCTAAAGCCAATTGATGTTGCAAAAGTTGCCAGTTACATCATTTCTTTACAAGGAACAAAACCAGCAAACCCAAAGAAACCAGAAGGAGAAATCTGGAAAGAATAACGAATACGTTCATTCTAAAGATCATATAAAAATGGAAATACCCGAAAACGAACAGTTTAGAGATCGTATTGGTACCGTCAATAAAGAAGGGAAACGTTCTTGGATTTTTCCAAAAAAACCTAGCGGAAGGTTTTATAAATATAGAACTTATGTAAGTTACTTTTTATTAGCTTTTTTCCTTTCAGCACCATTTATTAAAATCAACGGAAATCAGTTTTTATTGTTCAATGTTTTTGATCGTAAATTCAATGTTTTTGGATTTCCTTTTTGGCCACAAGATTTTTACCTGATGGTAATCTCTATGATTATTGGAGTTGTATTTATCATTTTATTTACCGTTGTTTTTGGTCGGATTTTCTGTGGATGGATTTGCCCGCAAACTATTTTTTTAGAAATGGTTTTTAGAAGAATTGAATATTGGATTGATGGTGATAGAGGAAAACAAATAAGACTGAGTAAACAACCATGGAATGCAGAAAAAATTAAAAAAAGAGCTTTAAAATGGTGCCTCTTTTTTATCATCTCTTTTTTAATTGCCAATGTGTTTCTAGCGTATTTAATTGGTGGAGATACTGTTTTAGAATATATAACAGGTTCTCCGTTTGATAATTTAAACACGCTAACTTCCTTATTAATTTTTACGGGAGTTTTCTATTTTATATTCGCTTGGTTTAGAGAGCAAGTGTGTATTATCGCTTGTCCGTACGGAAGATTACAAGGTGTTTTATTAGACAATAAAACCATTAATGTTGCGTACGATTTTGTAAGAGGAGAAAAAACAGCAGGAAGAGCTAAGTTTAAGAAAAACGAAGACAGAGAAACTTCTGGAAAAGGAGATTGTATCGATTGTTTTCAATGCGTTCATGTGTGTCCAACAGGAATTGATATTAGAAATGGTACACAATTAGAATGTGTTAATTGCACCGCTTGTATCGACGAATGTGATGACATGATGGAAGCAGTTGGACTTCCAAAAGGGTTAATTCGTTACGCAAGTGAAGACAATATTGAGAAAAAAACGCCTTTTAAATTCACGGCAAGAATAAAAGGGTATTCTGCTGTATTATTTATTTTAGTTGGCTTGTTGGTTGGAATGTTATTTTTAAGAAATGATGTAGAAGCAACCGTGTTAAGATTACCGGGGCAATTATATCAACATAAAGAAGGAAATATCATTAGTAATGTATATACTTTTAAAGTAATCAACAAAACAACTAAAGATATTAATGATGTCAGTTTTAAATTGATATCACAAAAAGGAACAATAGAATTGGTTACGCACAAAGATTTTGTGGTGCCAAAACAAGGTTTAGCGCAAGGAACATTGTTTGTGGAAATTCATAGTTCCTTAATGAAAAAAGAGAAAATAGAACTTAAAATTGGAGTGTATAGCGGAGATACATTAATTGAAACTACTAAAACCAATTTCTTAGGACCAAGAAGTTATCGTTAATAAAAGAATATAAAATAATGAAGATTAAATTAAATTGGGGATTTGGAGTTGTGCTTGCTTTTATAGGCTTTATTGGTTTTATTCTATACTTTGTAATAGCAATGAGTTCTGATAAAAAATACAGTTACGATTTAGTAACAAAAGATTATTACAAGCAAGAATTAAAATTTCAAAAAAATATTGACGCCATAAAAAATGCCAAAAATTTAAAAGAAAATATAAAAATAGAACAGATAAAAGAAGGGATAAAAATTATCTTTCCAAAAGAATTTAATCCAAAATTAATCACAGGAAAAGTGTTTCTATACAGACCATCTAATAAACAATTGGATTTTGAAATGCCTATTGCACTTTCAGATTCATCTTATTTGCTCATGCCTGACAAACGTTTGTTGGGTGGTCGTTGGAACATTCTAGTTGATTGGACGTACAAGCAACAGAGTTACTTTTTTAAAAAAGAAATTTTCTACTAAATGTTGTTTTCGGCAATTATTTTTGGACTTTTAGGTAGTTTTCATTGTATTGGAATGTGTGGTCCAATTGCTTTTATGTTACCAGTTGATAGAACAAATAACACCAAAAGAATCTTGCAAATTTCTGTATATCATTTTGGGAGATTATTTACCTACGGAATTTTAGGGTTGCTTTTTGGTTTCTTAGGAAAAGGATTTTACCTTTTCGGATTTCAACAATATGTATCTATAGTAATTGGTGTTTTAATGATTTTAATGGTGGTATTGCCTAAAAAAACAATCAATACCTTTAGTATCACAAAACCGATTTATAAATTATTATCTGGAGTTAAAAATAGATTAGGAAAAGAATTGAAAAAGAAAAAAACAGATACTTTTTTTACGATTGGTTTCTTAAACGGATTTTTACCTTGCGGATTGGTGTACATGGCAATTTTTGCTTCCATAGCAACTGGTAATGTTGTTGAAGGAAGTTTGTATATGGTTTTATTTGGATTGGGAACAATTCCGTTAATGACCGCTTTTGTGTATTTAGGAAACTTTACAACAGGCTTGGTTAGAAAAAGAATTCAACAGTTTATTCCTGTTGCAGTTGTCGTAATTGCGGTATTATTTATTTTACGCGGAATGGGATTAGGAATTCCGTATGTTTCTCCAATTCATGTTCACGAAATGGTTGCAGGAAGTCAAATGTGTCATTAATTTAGTTAGAAAGTTAGAAAGTTAGAAAGTTAGAAAGTTAGAAAGTTGCAAAGGGGCAAAGGCTCAAAGATGCAGAGTTGCAAAGGCTAAAAGAAGTGAAATTTTGATATTGTAAAGAGTGCAAAATTTTTATTTTTGATAACTGATAACTGATAACTGATAACTGATAACTGATAACTGATAACTGATAACTGATAACTGATAACTGTTACTTCTTCCTTCCCCAATACGTTGCTAAAATCATTCCAGAAAACACATCCCAGATTCCCCAAAAAGCAGCTAATAAAGCCATTCCGCCCAAACCTTCAAAGAATCCAAAGATTAATAACAATCCTAACCCACCATTTTGAATTCCGGTTTCCATAGAAATTGTTTTCCGATCCTTTTTGTTTAGTCCAAAACTTTTAGCGGTATAATACCCAATGATAAAAGCAAAAATATTATGAAAAATTACTAAGAATAAAACCAAGTGTATATAATTCATAAAGATGTCTAAATTTTGTGAAAAGGCGATAAAAATAAGTGCTACAAAAACCAACATAGAAAGAGGTTTTAATACTTTCTCTATTTTTTTAGCCATTTCAGAATGATAATGTTTGATCAACATTCCGCACACCAAAGGAACACCAAGAATTAAGGAAACCAATTTAAAAATATCATACGGATTTAATTCTACTGTTTTTAAAATAGTAGCAGTTGGTTCGTATAAACTTCCCCAAAATTCTAAGTTAAACGGAGTCATAAAAATACAAATCAGCGTTGCAAAAGCAGTTAAACTTACTGATAAAGCGGCGTTTCCTCCAGCCATTTTACTGTAAAAGTTAGAAACATTTCCACCGGGACAAGCGGCAATCATCATCATTCCTAATGCAAAACTTGGATGTGGTTTTATAATTAAAATTGCTAAAAATGTTGCTGCAGGTAATAAAATAAATTGTGATAAAACGCCCACAAAAAGTATTTTAGGACTTTTAAATAGACGCTTAAAATCATCCATTGTAATTCCTAATGCAACACCAAACATAATGATACCAATTGCAATATTCAACACCCATAATCCGCTAGAATCAAAATGGATTTTAATGTCGTCTATGTTGGTAGTTTGATTAGTGTTTAAAAGCATATTCTATATTTAATGTCACCTTGAGCGGAGTCGAAAGGTAAAAAAGATAAATCTCGACTCCGCTCGATTTGACAATTTGATTATTGTTTAAAGGCATATTCTATAATATTTGAACCCATTTTTAACGCTTTTTCTCGCACTTCTTTTGGGTCGTTGTGTACACTAGCATTTTCCCAACCATCGCTTAAATCAGATTCGTAATCGTAAAAACAAATCAATCTTCCTTCATAAAACAACCCAAATCCTTGTGGAGGTTTTCCATTGTGTTCGTGAATTTTTGGTAATCCGTTTTTAAAAGTAAATGTTTGATTGTATATAGGATGGTTTTTAGGAATTTCTTGAAATTGTAAAGCCGGAAAAACTTTTTTCATTTCTCTGCGGATATATGTATCTAATCCGTAATTATCAGAAATATGTAAAAATCCGCCAGAAATTAAATAATCGTGTAGGTTTTTGGCTTCATCTTCAGAGAAAAAAACGTTTCCATGACCGGTCATAAAAACGATTGGATACTTAAAAACATCTTGATTCCCAACCGTAACGAAAGTTGGGTTTTTCTTAATTTTTGTGTTGCTATTTGTGTTCGAAAACTCAATTAAATTGGGTAATGCAGTTGGATTTGCATACCAATCTCCGCCGCCATTGTATTTTAAAACTGCAATTTCTTGTGCATTTGTAAAAATTGAAAAACTAAAGAAAATGAAAATAAAAAAATGCTTCATTAAGTAATTAGAAATTGAATTTGAAGCAAGATAAGGAATTGAAATAAAAAGGTACATAAAAAAACACCATATTAGCAATAATATGGTGTTAGTGTAAGCGCACTCTCTCTTTCATTCTGAAATTTCAAACTTCAGTAATATTTTATTCACCTTCTCCAAAATGATAACCTCCACCAGTTTGTTGAGTAACATTGAATATTCTTGATAGCCAAGGTCCATAACCACAAGTATTATTCTGCCTTGCCTTTATAGTCATATAACCTAGAGTTAATGGCTGTATCATTATCTGTCCACTTGTACTTGGTCTTGTTAATGAGTATTGAACATTCCAATTCCAATTAGAACCTCCTGGATATTGTGGAATCCACATTCTTGTCCAATTTTGTAAATATAAACTCCCAAATTCATTACTAGTTGGGTGAACTTCTATAGTTCCGTTAGTATAGCCATAAGGAACACCTACTTCTACATTTTTTGTAATCGAAGTCCCATTTAACTCAGCTTTTACCCATCCTGTTCCTGAAGAATTAGCATAGGTAGCTTCAGCAGTAATACTAGAACCATTATTTGAAACAATATTTATATTAGGAGAAGCTGTCCATGTAATATTTCCAACACAAGATGAGCCTAAAGTAGTAGTAAATGTTGTTGTTAGATTATTACAAACATTAGTAGTGCCTATAATCGTTGCATTGGTAGGTAAATATAGTGATGAATTTTGACTAATTCCTTGTAATTCATTGAATAACCAATCTTTACTTTTTTGAGTGAAAGAAACATGTGCAGTATTGTTTTCTTCTCCATAATAACTATCAAAAGGTGTTTGATTACTACAAACTAAATCTTTGTTAATAGGCTGTTGCCAATTAGAAAAACCATTAGTGTCTAAAGCAGAATGAGTTGGAATAAATGAATGAGGAATAACCAAACCTTCTTCTGTATTTGGTACATACATTTTTCTTCTTATAGGTGTTCTTAGGTTAAATAAAAACGCACCAGGTATTAACCAATTTTTAATACCAGTTCCATATGTTAATTCTCCAACGATTTCTTCTTTTAGATCATTTCCAACATTAAAAAGACCTCCAGGTGTTGTATCTAAGCTGCCTTGCCAATTTGTATTTGTTTTGCTAAAACTTTGACTACCACTTCCAAATGCAGAAATATCATAAACCATTCCTTGTTGATTGTATGCATGTTGATAGTTGTTTTTAATACTAAATAGGTTTATAGACCAATTAAAGAATAAAAAAGATAAATCTACATAGCCTCGCATATCTAAATAGCGTTCGCCTACAGAAGCTTCTCTTTTTCCTGTCAACGACCCATTTACCATAGCAATATTTCTAGATTTAGTTGGATAACCGTTAGAGTTTGGTAAACCATTTGCCTTTAATGCTGTTTGATAATTTGTGAAATAAGGAGATTTTGTACTGCTAAATGCATAATCATAATGGTCAATTAGCATTTGTTTTGCGGCTGGTGAACGTAATTTATCATTATATTGTTTTTTTGCGCTTTCACTCTTTTTAACATAACCTAAATAATGAATACTTCCTTGTGCAGCTAAAGGTATGTTGGCTCCTTGGTGTGGACTATCCATACTTAACCATAACCTTGTATTATGATCCCAAACAGAACTGTTTGTTTCTTGTTCTTTTTTTTCCATATAAGCCAATGCAAAACGGGTTATTTGTCCGCCCATACTTGGGCCAACTACTACTAGTTTTTCTGTACTGTTGTTTTGGACTAATTTTGTGTTTACTTCTTGTATAAAAGAAACCAAACTCATGGCATTACGCTCTATATAATCTGCACCATAATCATGTATTACTTCTTTGTAATCATGAGCTGCTCGCTCTGTTGGTAAATTAATGATAATGACATCGTAGTTTTCTTTTTGTAGTTGTTTAACTAAATTATCATTTAATTCTGGACCAAATTTCATTAATTTATAAATTGATTCATAATCTGAAGCATTAAAATCACCGTTAGCATCAGCATTTAGTTTTTGGCAAATGGCATCACAATCTTCCAGCTCAATACGTCTTGTATCTCCAGGGTCAAAACCATCAATTACAATAAATGGTTTTTTTATACGAGAAACACCACAGTTACCCGATTGATTATTATCACCAAAAAATATTTTGTATTCTAATTGTCCATATTTTTGTGAAGCTTCATCCCAAGCTTTATATGGAATTGTAGACGTGTATGGTGTTACATTGGTTTTTATACAGTTTTGAGCTACTATTTTGGGTAATAACGTTTGTGGATTGTTAAGTGTTATTTCTGCATAGGTAATAAGGGTACTATTATCTTGGTACGTAATGGTAAATGTAAATTGTTTGTTGCCAAATGTGGTATAATTTACAGTTGCAATAGTATTGGTGTTAACACTATTGTTTACCAGTGTATAATTGGTATTGGTATCAAAATTAGCAACCAATGTTTTTATGGGCTTATTTCTATTAAAAAACAAGGAACTCTCTAACTTAAATTGTACAGTTCCGTTATTAGTTGTTGTAATTATTTCTTGTTGTGGACTAATTAAAGTAATGTGTTTTGTAAATACAGAAGGTTTACCAGCAATGGGTTGAAAAACACCATTTACTAGATGCAATCCACCATTGCTTTCATTTTCTTCATCATAAAATAAAAAATTAAAAGAGGTATTAATTACTCCAACATCTATAAGTGGGGTTGTAGAACCACCTTTTGCAGCAAAGAATTGTTGTTTGTTTGATTTTAATTGTTCTGATGACAGAAACAGTGTTTTATTACTAGCATAATATAATTCTGTTAATGCTTGTGTATAAGAACTAGCATTGGCAATGTTATGATCTGGAGTGTTGAAATTATATAGACTACTAAAGGGAGTTACTTTGCTGTATAAAATACCGGTTGTAATTTGTGATGAAATATTTTGAAGCGCTTGTGCCCAAAATGTTTGCTCTTGTTGTTCAATTTGTTGTGGTGTTGGAGGTGCAGTTTGTGCTTGTATTTTTAATGGAAGTATCATTAAAATGATACAAAGAGTAATTTTTTTCATAGTTTTGATTGTTAAATATTAATAAATTAGCGTTTGTTGTGTTTAACGTTTTTAAGAGGTTGTTGGCGCAGCCTCTTTTTAAATTATCTAAATCTTGTTGTATTTATAGTTTTTTTATTAAAGTCAAATCTTCCTTCAGTAATTTCAATATAATTATTAGAAATGTCTCTATTTTTTAACCTACAATAAAATGTACCTGAAATAACTTCATCATCATATCGTGTAATAATAATTTTACCTGTACCTTCAATTGACCCATAAAATCCTTGATGATGTATTGCTTGTATATATACAATATCTGGATGAGTAGGAGCAAACCCACCAATAATAGTTTTAACTTCATACTCCCCAATTTTCAAACTTTTTAGATTAGGTATTTTAATAGCAACTCCACCAGTTGAGGTATATTTATCTGATGCTTCAATCCAGTCTGTGTCACCTCCGTATAAATATTCAACTCCAGTCGGTATTCCGCCAAGCTGGCTTTTTCTACTATCTCTAGGAATCATCACTACTCCATTAATTTTACAGCCAAAGGTATTTGCGCCTGTTTGTGTAATTGGGGGTAGTTCTGGATTCCAAGTATCTCCATCAGATATTTTTGAGCAACCACATGCTGTTATAATAAACAGTGTAATTACTGTTACTATTTGCATTGGTTTTTTTAAAATTGCTTTTTTGTGTTCGTAATTTTTCTTTGAAAAGTTCATTTTAATATTGTTTTGAGGGTTATTGTTAGTTGAAATTACGTAGAATTAAAGTTCTAAGAGTCCAGTATTCTTTGATTTGTAGATTTTCGGACTCATTTGTTTTTAGGCTACTGATTGTTAGTTGTTTAAGGAATAATGTTTTTTGTTGTTTTTGAAATTCTGGACTCATTTTATTTCTCAAATGTTATTCCGACGATAGGAGGAATCTCTTTTAAAAATTTATAGACATCTATTTTTTAGATTCTTCACTCCGCTACGCTGTGTTCTGAATGACAAAGTAAAAAGAAAGTAATTTTTTTCATAGTTTTAGATTGTTAAATATTAATAAATTGGTTTTTTGTTGTATTTAATGTTTTAAGCAGTAGTTGCAGCTACTGCTTTTATTTATTTACAGTATTTAAGTTAATGTCAAACCTTCCATTAGTTATTTCGATAATATCATTTTCATCATCTTTATTTTTTAACTTTACACTAAAAGTTCCTGAATAGATTCCATTAGTAATATCTAAACGAGAAAAAACTAGACTACCCGAACTATTAAATGATCTATATTGACGATTTTCTAAATCAATAAGACTGTATATGTGAGCATTGGATAAATTAGAGGTTTCACTTCCATCACTTGTTCCAATAATATGATTTTCTTGATTGTTTTTTAGAGTAGGAATATATATATATATATATAAGTCTGAGGAGAGTTTTTGGCGTTTGTAGCTCTAATAAGCCATTTGTCATCTCCATTGTTCTTAATGAAATTTTCACCTACTTTTACTTCTAAACTTTTCCTACTCCCACCAGGTGTAGAAGAATACGACGTTTTAGGGACAAATGCTCTACCATCTACAATTGCACCAAAAGTATTGGCTCCAGTTTGTGTAATTGGAGGTAGTTGATCTTGGTCATCACTTTTTGTGCAGTTTATTAAGGTAAATGTTATAAGGAGTAGTGCGATTGTTTTTAAAATTTGTGGTTTCATAATGATGTTGTTTTGAGGGTTATTATTTTTTAAAATTAACTAGAATAAAATTTTTAAGAGTCCAGAATTCTTTGATTTGGGGAATACCGGACACATTTATTTTTAGTTTGCTGATTTTTAACGCTTTTGTGTTTTTTTGATGTTTTTGAAATTCTGGACTCATTTTATTTCTCAAATGTCATTCCGACGATAGGAGGAATCTCACTAATGTAGTTGTAGTTTTGTTTGAGATTTCTTAACCGTGAAAAACTCATTTAGCAATGACAATGTAAGTTTAATTTACTTTTCCAAAGACTTCTGATATTCTGTAGGTGTTAAGCCAGTATGTTTTTTAAACGTGTAGTAAAAAGTAGATTTAGAATTGAAACCAGATTCTAAACCAATTGCAGTAATTGTATAGTTTATATAATCTGCATCTATTAACAATTGTTTTGCCAATTCAATTCTAAACTCATTAATATAATCATTAAAATTTTTAGTAGAAAAATGGTTGATAATAGTTGATAATTTTGATGCATTAATATCAACTTCATTTGCTAAAGAATCAATATTTAATTTAGGCTCTGTATATAGTTTTTTATCATTGATAAGTGTATTGATTTTATCAAACAATAATTTTTCATCTTCTCCTTTTTCATCATTGTTTTTAGAATTAACTTCTTTAATTAATGATTTAAAATTTAATTGCTTACGCAAATTCTCTCTTTCTTTAAGAAGTCGTAATTGAAGTATTGCTTGATATCCGATCCAATAAATTAAAACGGTGGTTAAAACCCGTAAAGGGTAATACGAGTAAATAAATTCTTTAAAATTTAACGCTACAGTAATTGCTAAAGCAACAATCCAAAATACATAAGTTAATAAGCCTAATTTAAAAAACGTGTAAATCCATTTTAAGTTATCAAACGATAAAACCTTGGTAAATAACTTGCTTTTTTTTGATAGAATTTGAAAAGAATACACAAAAATAATTAGAGAAACAATCAAGCTAAAAATTTCTTCTAAAGAAGTGTATTTTTCAAATAAAAAAGCAACGTCTGTTGTGTTTTTATCACTAAAAAAAGAAACAAAACCAATGCGTATGGTAATTATTAAAGCGAAAATTGGTAGAACAATTTTTAAAATATTTTTACTGTGCTTTTCAATTTTTAAATAATTAATTAAAAACATGTAAAAAAATGGCGCAATTAAAAAATGCCAAGGAATATGTATATAATCTAAAAAGAAGTATTCTATAAAAAAATCTTTAGCTAAAATCCAAGACTGAATGTTGTTTAGAGAAATTGTTAACACCAATAAGTTGATGAACACCATGCTTTTTTCTCTTCCGTTTTTAGAAAAAAGAATAATAAAACAAAATAGAAAACCGTGCAACGCACTAATTAATAAGAATAAATTAAAAATTGATTCATGGGAGAAACTCATCGTTAGCAATTTATGAATGATAAATATACTAAAATTTTTTACGAACTCAATTCATTAATCAAAGCCACAGTTTGTGCTGCAACAATACCAGCAGTTTCTGTACGCAATCTGCTTTCTCCTAAAGTAACTGGAATGAACTTATTTGTTAGTGCTTTTTCAATTTCAGTTGGAGAAAAATCACCTTCTGGACCAATTAAAATCAGAATATTTGTTTTTGGTTTTATCGTTTTCGCAAAAGATTTTTTATCCAATTCTTCACAATGAGCAATAAACAAATCACTTTCAAATTCTTGATTTATAAAATCGGTAAACTTAATCGGTTCATTTAATTTTGGAAGTACAAACTTTAACGATTGTTTCATGGCAGATTGCACAATTTTTTCTAAACGATCTGTTTTTAAAACGGTTCTTTCTGAGTTTGAGCAAATAATCGGAGTAATTTCATCTATGCCAATTTCTGTTGCTTTTTCTAAAAACCATTCCAATCTATCGTTGTTTTTTGTGGGTGAAATGGCAATATGTAACTTATAGTTCCAAGGTTTTTGTTTTGCTTCTGAATTCAGAATTTCCACCAAACATCTTTTGTCATTTGCTAAAATGATTTTCACGGTAAACAATTCGTTTTTTCCGTTGGTAATGTGTAAAATATCTCCGTCTTTTTTTCGCAATACTTTTACAATATGTCTGCTCTCCGTTTTATCGAACGTAAACTGAGCATCTGTAGAAGAGATATCTTTATTATAAAATAATTGCATTTTTAAGTTTTTAAGGTTCAAAGGTTCAAAGGTTCAAAGGTTCAAAGGTTTGATTTTTTGTTGTTTTGTGTGATTAAAATTTTTAACTTTTCCTAATTCCTAATTCCTAATTCCTAATTCCTAATTCCTAATTCCTAATTCCTAATTCCTAATTCCTAATTCCTAATTCCTAATTCCTAATTCCTAATTCCTAATTCCTAATTCCTAATTTATAAGTTCTACGTCTTTTGTGTGTAACTGGATTAAAATTTCTCCAAATTTTATGGATTGCCTCATTGTCTTCTAACTCTGGAGTTCTAATCATTTCTTTCACGCCTTTTGCAATACACACTTTGGTATATTCATCAAAAATAATAGCGGTTACACCTTTGTTTTTGTAGCTGTCTTCAACTCCGATTAAATATGAAGTGACTGTTTTCGGATTTTTACGAGCCTTTAATAAATGGAAAATTCCGAACGGAAATAATTTTCCGTTTGCTTTTTGAAGCGCTTTAGAAAATGATGGCATAATAATAGCAAAAGCGACTAATTTTTTATTTTCATCCACCACAAATTTTATAAATTCTGGATTGATAAATCCGATGTAACGTTTTTTAAAATGCTCAATTTGTGTGTTAGAAATCGGAACAAAAGAAGATAATTTTGAATAGGTTTTACTAAATAAATCAAACATCTCATCCACATAAGGCATAATGTCTTTTGTGTTTGTGAAATTTAAAGCGGTAAGTTTATATCGGTGTTTTACAACAGCAGAAATTCGTTGGTAATATGCTGCATCAATATTGCTAATTAGAAATTTATTTTCTAAATATTCTTTCTCTTTTGTGTATCCTAATTTTTCTAAATGCTCTTTGTAATAAGGCTGAGAATACCAGGTAATCATAGTTCCGATATGATCAAAACCTTCAATCAAAACACCCACTTTATCTAAGTTAGAAAAGCCAACTGGCCCTTCAATATATGCTAGGTTATTTTGAAAACCAATTTCTTTCACTTTCTCCAATAAAATTTCACTAACTTCTAGATCATCAATTACATCAAACCATCCAAAACGCATTTTTTGAATGCCTTGTTTTTCAGTTTCATATTTGTTGATGATGGCTGCGACACGTCCAACAATTTTTTCGTTTTTAACTGCGATAAAAAAACGAGCTTCTGCATGTTCAAACGCCGGATTCTCATTTTTGTCTAGCGTGTCTAATTCGTCTTTTATTATTGGTGGAACCCAATATGGATTTCCTTTATAAAGCGAAAAAGGAAATGCAACAAATTGCTTTAATTCCTTTCTTGTAAAAAGTTCTTTAATGGTAATCATAGGTTAAATATACAAAAGGCTCAATTATTAATTGCCATTTTTAGTATTGTCTTTCTTTTTTTTCTTACGTTTTAAAAAACTAAAAAAGCCTCCTTTTTTCTTTTTAGCTTTTTGTATTGTAGACTCAATTCTTCTACGAACTGGTTTTTTGCGATTGTAATTATTATTGATTTTTTTTGCTTTCTTTTTAAATTTAAAGAAATCAAGGAGTCTTCCAAAGAATTTTTTCCTTCTTGTTGATACAGGTTTTTCGGCTACAATTATATTTCCTTTCTCGTCCAACAAATCAAATTTTGGAATATGTCTGTCTAAACGAAACGAAAATCCAAGTCCTGCATAAAACTCGGTTGTTTTTCCATTAAAATTTAACCGAGTTGAAGCATCAACCTGAAAATGTCTGCCCGATAAATATGCAATTCCTGTTCCGAAATTAGTGTTGGTTTGATATGTATTATAACGTCCTTGATGTTCTAAAAAAGTGCTCCAATCATCATTAAAAGCGTAAGTTCCTGTAATAATATAGGAGAATTCGGAATACAAGCTTCCAATATAATCATAATAAATGTTGGTAATAATATTTAATTTTTCGGATAGATTATTTTGTAGTAATATGCCAAATTTAGGCGTTAAACCTTCGAGTTTATAAATGTCGTTTACCAAATTTGTGTTGATTCCAACATAGATGGCTACAGAGGGAATCGCTCTTTTCCAATCAAAAGCATGTCTGCGTTTCCAACTTCTAACTTCTTTAGATTTGTCTTCGTATTTTTGATGAAAAACTAAATATTTTGCTCCGAAAGACAATTCGCTAATTCCTGTTGTATTGTAAGAAGATGTAAATACATTTTTAAAAGCTACTTTGTCTTTTTGAAGTGTAAAATTTGTGTTGAACTCTAGTTTTTCATCAAAAAAACTGGTTCTAAAAACCATGTTATAGCCAAATGAATTTGGAATGGTAAAAGTTCTTACAATTTTAGAAGAATTATAAAAAAGCCCCGTTTCAAGTTGATAAATACCCGTTCCAACACTATACGGACTTTCAGAAAAACCAGGTCTGTTGGAGTTGATTACATTTGTGTATTGAGCATTTAAAAGATAACTGCTACATATAAAAAAGAAAAAAAGAATCTTTTTAATCATATTCATTTTTGGGGTAATTCGTCAACGATGCGCTATCTTTTTGCAGATAAACACAAACATACAGCAAAAAAATCACACGTCATATTTAAGAAATTGCTTTTTTAAACATTCGCAATGTTTTTTGTATCATCTTAACGTTTAAATTGCTGTCAAATTGTTACTTTTGGAGTAATTTTTACAATCATATAAAACAATTACAATACAAATGGGTTTATTAAGAACAATACTGTTTATTTTACTCTTTTATTATGGGTTTAAGATGATATCTAGATATGTGCTTCCTTTTTTCTTAAAAAGATTTATAAATAACGTTCAAGACAGAGCAAATCAACAATATCAAAAGCAACAGCAGCCAAATGTAAAAGTTGGAGAAACGATCATTGATAAAAAGCCAAATACAAATAATCAAAGCAATAATTCTGTTGGAGAATATGTTGATTATGAAGAAGTAGAGTAGGATGAAAATAAAAAAAACCTTTCCATATTTAATCGCAATTTTAATTTTTGTAATTGCATCAGTTTTATACTTTAATCCTGTTTTAAAAGGACAAAAAATAAAACAAAGCGACATTACTCAGTTTAAAGGAATGTCTAAAGAAATTGCAGATTACAGAGTAGAAAAAGGGGAAGAACCGTATTGGACGGGTTCGGCTTTTAGCGGAATGCCAGCGTATCAATTAAGTGCGTATTATCCGAATGATTATATTAAAATGTTAGACAGTACGTTGCGTTTTTTACCAAGACCAGCAGATTATGTTTTCTTATATTTCTTAGGTTTTTTCTTGCTTTTATCAGCCTTAAAAGTAGAATGGAAATTAGCCATTTTAGGCGCTTTGTCTTTTGGTTTTTCTACCTATTTAATTATCATTTTTGGCGCGGGGCATAATGCAAAAGCGCATGCAATTGCTTATATGCCAATGGTAATGGCTGGTGTTTTATGGGTTTTTCGAAAAAAATATTTACTCGGATTTGTTATTGCTGCTTTAGCAATGGCATTAGAAATCAACTCCAATCATCCACAAATGACGTATTATTTAGGATTTACGTTATTAATTTTGGGAATTGTAAAACTAATTGATGCTATTCAAGAAAAAGCATACAAACCTTTTATAAAACAATCAGTAGTTATTGTTTTTGCAATGGTTTTAGGGCTTGGTGTAAATTCTACGCGTTTATTAGCGATGAAAGAATATGCCAGTTTTAGTACTCGAGGTAAAACGGAATTAACAATTGAACCAAATGGTGCGCCAAAACAAGTTACAGAAGGTTTATCAAAAGAATACATTACAGAATATAGTTACGGTTTAGCAGAAACAATGAACTTATTTATTCCGCGTTTTATGGGCGGCGGAACCTATGAAGAGTTAGGGAAAAACTCTAGTTTTTACGAAACTTTAAAATCGCATCCACAAATTGGTCCAGTACAAGCATCGCAAGCCTCAAAACAAGTGTTAACCTATTGGGGAGATCAAACAATTATAGAAGCACCAGCGTATATTGGAGCAGTAATTGTTTTTTTATTTTTGTTAGGAATTTTTTTAGTTAAAGGAACGCTTAAAAAATGGCTGGTTGCAGCAACAATCTTTTCAATTGTGTTAAGTTGGGGTAAAAATTTTGAAATTATTACCAATTTATTTATCGATTATGTGCCTTTATACAATAAGTTTAGAGCAGTTTCATCCATCCAAGTAATTGCAGAAATTTGCATTCCGTTATTAGGAATTTTAGCCTTAAAAGAATTCTTTTCTAAAGAAATTTCTTCAGATGAAAAGAAGAATGCATTAAAAAAAGCATTTTATATTTTAAGCGGAATTGTAGTTTTCTTTCTGATTTTTGGATCCAATTTATTTTCTTTTGAAGGATTTAGAGATACTAATTATCAGCAAATTCCTGGTTTGGTTGAAGCGTTAATTTCTGACAGAAAAGCAATGTTATTTGACGATAGTTTACGCTCATTAATATTGATTTCAATTTCGTTTGCAATTTTATGGTTTTTCCTTAAAAACAAATTGAATCAAACCAAATCAATTGTTGCATTTGCCGTCATCATTTTATTTGATTTAGTTTCTGTAGATATCAATTATGTCAATAAAGATTCGTTTGAAAAAGCAAGAAATATCGAAAAACCATTTCAATTAACGGCTATTGACAAACAAATTTTAAAAGATAAAAGTTATTACAGAGTTGCCAATTTTCCAAGTCCGTTACAAGACGGAAGAACCTCGTATTTTTTCAATTCTATTGGTGGTTATCATGCTGCAAAGATGGGGCGTTATCAAGAGTTGTTTGATTATCAAATTGCAAAAAACAACATGGAAGTTTTAAACATGTTAAATGCCAAATATTTTATCATTCCAGATCAAAAAGGAAACAAATCTGTACATGAAAATCCAGATGCAAATGGGAGCGTTTGGTTTGTGTCAAATCTAAAATTAGTGAATTCTGCGGATGAAGAGATAAAGGCATTAGACAGTTTAAAAACGAAAACAGAAGCCGTAATTGATGCAAGTAAATTTAAAGTTGAAAATAATTTTAAAAGAGATTCTCTAGCAACAATTAAACTAACAAAATATGATGTTACAACATTAACGTATGAGTCTAGTGCTGCGAAAAATCAGTTTGCGGTCTTTTCTGAAATCTATTATAAAGATGGTTGGAATGCGTATGTTGATGGAAAATTAATGCCGTATTATAGAGTTGATTATGTATTGCGCGGAATGGAAATTCCTGCAGGGAAACACACCATAAAATTCAAATTTGAACCGACAATCATAAAAAAAGGAAATACGATAACATTAACATCTTACTTCTTGTTGTTGATCATTCCGATTGGATGGTTTTTTTACGAAAAGAAGAAAAAATAGAGGAACTTTATGAATATTGGAATGCTATTGAACGGAAATTATCCGGCAGATATTAGAGTTCGTAAAGAAGCTGAAACCTTAGTGGAAAATAATCATTCTGTTTTTGTCTTGTGTAAAAAAAATGCTGATGAAAAAGAATACGAAGTTGTTAATGGCGTTCAAATTATTCGAAAAATTGAATATAAAAATTTAGCGCACGAAGGCATCATTGATGTCATTGCTTCTGTTGGTTTTGTACACCCTTTTTTTAAAGACGAATTACCTTATTTTATCAAAGAAAATAAAATTGAGGTATTGCATGTGCACGATTTACCCTTGGCAAAAACTGCTTTTTTAATGGCGAAAAAAAAACATTTAAAAACAGTCTTAGATTTACACGAGAATTATCCTGCCGCTTTAATGACATGGTTTTCTTGGCGTAAAAATCCAATTATTAGATTAAAAAATAGTTTGTTTTTTAGTTATAAAAGATGGCGAAAATACGAATCTAGAATCATTAAAAAATTTGATATTTTAATTGCTGTTGTTGATGAAATGAAACAACGATTAATTGAGCAACACAACATTTCTGAAAGCAAAATTGTGATTGTTCCTAATTCAGAAAAAAAAGAATTTATCAAAAATTTTGACGATTCAGCTTCGAATTATTTCAGCAATTTAGAAGATAAATTCATCATTTCTTATGTTGGCGGATTTGGTCCGCACAGAGGTTTACACACTGCTATTTTAGGAATGAAAGCAATTTCTATGAAAATTCCAAATGCTTTTTTAGTGTTGGTCGGACCAGCAAATAAGGATGTTAGAAACCATTTACAAAACATCATCAATCAAAATAAGTTACAAGATTTTGTTGAAATAAGAGGGAGAGAACCTTTTAAAAACGTGGTGAATATTATGAAAAATTCTTCTGTAAATATCATTCCGCATATTTCTAACGAACATACAGAAAGTGCTGTTCCTCATAAGTTTTATCAAATTTTGTTATCAGGAAAACCATTATTGGTTTCTGATTGTGCTCCAATGAAAAGATTGATACATCAATTTGAAATTGGGACGTGTTTTGAATCTGAAAATCCGCAGAGTTTTGCAAATGCAATTGAAGAAATTCATGCTGATTACGATGTTGCCATGCAAAAAGCAAAGAAAGGAAATGACGAATCTTTAAATGGTGAACTTAATTGGGAATTTACTTCAAAAAACTTAGTACATTTATACAATAACTTAGGTAATTGAAAGTACTAATTATAACATATTATTGGCCGCCTTCTGGCGGTTCTGGAGTGCAACGTTGGTTGAAATTTGTAAAATACTTACAAGATTTTGGAGTTGAACCTGTTGTTTATACGGTTGAAAACCCAAAATATCCAATTTTAGATGCTTCTTTAGAAAAGGAGATTCCGAAAAATATCACCATTTTAAAAGAACCAATTTGGGAGCCAAACAATATTTTATCATTTTTTAAAAAGGAAAATACACAACAATCTGCAGGATTTTTAAATCCAAATCCGACTTTTTTTGGAAAAATATTACAATATATTAGAGCCAATTATTTTATTCCTGATGCGCGTAAATTTTGGATACAACCTTCGGTAAAGTATTTAAAAAAATATCTATCAGAACATAAAATTGATGCAGTAATAACTTCGGGCCCGCCGCACAGTTTGCATTTAATCGGATTGGAATTAAAAAAAGCATTGAACATCAAATGGATTTCAGATTTTAGAGATCCGTGGACAGAGATTGATTATTTTGAACAATTGCCATTGACCAAAAAATCAATTCGACTGCATCAACAATTAGAGCAAGAAGTTGTAGAAAAATCAGATGCTGTTTTAGTTGTCGGACAAACAATGAAAGAGAATTTTTCTAAATTCTCTAAGAATATTCACGTCATAACAAACGGATTTGACAACGACATAGATTCTACCTCAATAACTTTAGATAAAAAATTCACCATTACACATGTTGGTTTGATGAATGCAGATAGAAACCCAATTTCGTTATGGAAAGCAATTTCTGATATTTGTAATGAGAATGCTGATTTTACAGCTGATTATGAAATCCAATTTGTAGGAAAGATAGCCTCCGAAGTTCGCCATAGTTTAGAAGAATATCAAATAAAAAAGGTGTTAGATGTTGGTTATGTTTCGCATCAAGAAGTAACCAAATATCAACAAAAAGCGCAAGTTTTATTGTTGGCAGTAAACAATGTAAAAAGCGCAAAAGGCGTTATTACAGGAAAAATATTTGAGTATTTACAAGCAAAACGTCCTATATTAGCTATTGGGCCAACAAATGGCGATTTGGCAGAGATTTTAAAGGAAACAAATGCAGGAACAATTGTAAATTTTAACGATGTAGAAAATCTAAAAAAAGAAATTTTACAATTGTATAGTTCTTTTAAAAACGGAAATTTAGAATCAAAATCTAACAATATAGAGCACTATCATCGCAGAAATTTAACTGAGAAATTAGCACACATCATTAAAGAAACCGTTTCGTAATTTTTATGAAAAAAATAGTAACCATTTTAGGAGCAAGACCACAATTTGTAAAAGCTGCAGTTTTAAGTAGAATTATAAAACAGCATCAACAAATAGAAGAAATTATTATTCATACTGGTCAACATTTTGACGCGAATATGAGTGCTGTTTTTTTTGATGAAATGGAAATTCCAAAACCAAAATATAATTTAGCAATAAATAGTTTAAGTCATGGCGCAATGACTGGACAAATGTTAGAGAAAATTGAAGCTGTTTTATTAGATGAAAAACCAGATGCTGTTGTTGTGTATGGAGATACAAACTCAACCATTGCAGGTTCTTTAGCGGCTAAAAAACTGCATATAAAAGTAATTCATATAGAAGCTGGTTTACGTTCTTTTAATATGAAGATGCCAGAAGAAATCAACCGAATTTTAACAGACAGGATTTCTGATTTGTTGTGTTGTCCAACAGAAACTGCCATCAAAAATTTACACAATGAAGGTTTTGATAATTTGCCAATCAAAATTGTGAAAAATGGCGATATTATGAAAGATGCAGTGGAGTATTACAGCAAAACATCCGCAGAAAAATCTTCTATAATTGCTGATTTAGAGTTAAATAAAAACGAATTTGTGTTGGCAACAATTCATCGACAAGAAAACACAGATGATGTAGAGAAATTAAAATCGATTTTTGCTGCGTTAGAAGAAATCAATAAAGAATGTCCTGTTGTTTTACCTTTGCATCCTAGAACAAAAAAAATATTAGTACAGCATCATATTCAACCAAAAATCACTTTGATAGATCCTGTTGGTTATTTTGCCATGTTAGAATTATTAAAACATTGTAAACTCGTAATTTCGGATAGTGGCGGATTACAAAAGGAAGCATTTTTTAATAAAAGAAATTGCATTACTGTAAGAGAAGAAACCGAATGGATTGAATTGGTAGAAAACGGTTTTGCAGAAATCGTTGGAAGCAATCAATCTAAAATTATACATGCATTTCACAAGTTTAAAAATGCAAAAATGGATTTTAATAAAGAACTTTATGGGAATAGGGTTGGAGAAAGTATTCATCAATCTATTTTAACATTGTTAACTAAATAAATTTTTCATTGGGAATTGTTTTAAATCAATCGTTTAAAAACACAATTATCACTTTCGGAGCATTCGGAATTGGTGGTGTAAATGCGTTGTTTTTATATACTAATTTCTTAACGGACGAATATTATGGTTTGGTTACTTTTTTATTATCAACTGCAAATTTGTTGATGCCTTTAACTGCTTTTGGTGTACAATATTCTATCGTTAAGTTTTTCTCGTCGTACACTTCTAAGCTAGAAAAAGATAAATTTTTGAGCTCATCTTTGGTGTTTCCATTGCTAATTGCATTGCCATTTGGATTTTTTGGAACTGTATTTTACGAGCAAATTAGCAACTATTTGTCTTTAGAAAACCCGATTATAAAAGAGTTTACTTGGGTTATTTATTTAGTGGCAATTGCAACCGCGTATTTCGAAATTTTTTATGCTTGGGCAAAAGTGCAAATGCAATCGGTTTTTGGAAATATTTTAAAAGAAATGTTTTCTAGAATAATTGTAATGATTTTGTTAATATTAATTTTTTTTAAAGTTATTGATCAAGTTGAATTTATTTATTATTTAACCGGAGCTTATTTTATTCGCGCACTTATCATGCTTTTGTATGCATTAAAATTATACACGCCAAAGTTTACTTTTCAATTGCCAGAAAATTATAAAGAAGTATTTAAATACGCTTCGTATATCATTTTAGCAGGTTCTGCAGGAGCAATTTTATTGGATATTGATAAATTTATGATTCCGCAAAAAGAAGCAATTGCGTACACAGCATATTATTCTGTCGGGGTGTATATTGCATCCTTATTAGAAGCTCCAGGAAGAGCGATGGCACAAATTGTGCAACCAATTACCGCAAAGGCTTTAAACGAAAATAATGCACTAGAAATTAATAAATTATACAAAAGCACATCCATTAATTTAGTATTAATCTGCGGATTGTTTTTCTTGCTGATAAATCTAAATATCAGTCAAGGATATTTATTGATTGATGAAAAATATTCTCAAGGAATTTGGGTTGTGTTTATGATTTCTGTAGCAAAATTATACACAATGGCATTGGGAAATAACGGCGCAATCATTTCGAATTCTAAATACTATAAAATTTTATTACCATATTCTATTGCAATGGCGTTGGCTGTAATTATTTTAAATAATTGGTTTATTTCTCTTTATAGAATGAACGGAGCAGCATTATCTACATTAATTGTTTTATTGTTTTTTAATACAATTAAGATTTGGTACGTAAAAAAGAAATTCAATATTCTACCTTTTACGATTAAAACAATCTATTTGCTTTTGATTTTAGTAGTTATATATGGCTTGTTTTTCTTTTGGGATTTTAAATTTCATCCACTAATTAATATCGGATTAAAAGGAACTTTAATAACTGTTTTGTACTTGGTTAGTATTTACAAATTAAAGATTTCTTCTGATATCAATACGATCATCAATAAGTTTATAAAAAGCAATCAATAGCATCTGCAAGAATGTGTAATAGTAATCCAATCGCTAAGATTCTAGATTTTTTCCAAATCAATAATAGAAAATAAATTGCAATTGCAATATAACTGTGTAATGGATGAAAATTAATACTACATCTGTTCGGGTCAAAAATGGGGTTTGCCAATAAATGATCTACATCTATAAACATCGTTGCAATAAAAATAAGGTACACTTTTTTCCAGTTTTCTTTAAAAAACGCACCTGCAATTATTGCAGGAACAATAAAGTGAAAGCTATAATGTACTAGAAATTTTAATTCCATTTTGTAAAAATAAAAAAGACTTGTGGTTAAACAAGTCTTTTTTTTAATAAACAACTAGGGGATAGTAAATTTATCAAGGAACATTCTTCTGCCAAAGGTAGAAGAATATCTAATGTTAGTAGTTAACATATGTTAAGAGATCGTTTTATTTAGAATACAACTCTTTTCTAATTCTACTTAATTACACAGGTGTTATATTTAAGAATGATGCAATATGGTATTGTTGTATTAAATTATTAATATTTGGAATGTCTTTTTTTAATTTGATATACCTTTCAGTAGCATTTAATAAAGAAAGATCAAAAATCCTTTTTTCAGTTCTAATAAAAACACTTTCTAAAACTCTATTGTAAAATAGTGCTAAATCGTGATGTTCTTCTGTAGATTTTATAAAAGCGGTAAAATCGCCAACTAATATTTCTGCATCTGTTAAGCAATCGTAAATTGCACTTGACGGTGTTTTTGTGATTAACGAAGACAATGATCCAGAAGTAGTAACCGGAGTGTAAATAGTTCTTATATGTTCTTTTCCTTTAGAATCCCGCATAAAACTTCTTAATACACCAGTTTTTAAGATATAGAAGTTTGTAGGGATTTCTCCAAGACTTACAATAACATCACCTTTTTTAAAAGATTTTAATTGGATGTACGATTCAAAAATTTGCCTAGATTTTTTTGATAAATCAGGCGAATATGCGCTTAAAAATTTAGAAACAAAATTCATGCTATTATTTTGATTCACCCAAAGTTAAAGTATTATTTTCTAAAAAACTAATAGTATTTGGTCCTTCCATAAATAATAAATCTAAAATAGAAAGGTTTTTTAGAAACCCAAATTTGTCATCAAAAGTCTGAATATAGGTTTTAAAATTACAATTATGTTCTTGTTTTGCATTGGCTAATAAACGATAATCATTTTTGGCATCAAGTTGATATTCTGCGGTCTTTTTATATTCTTGATTTATTTGTAAAGCATCCGTAATAAAAAGATACGTGTCAGTATTTACGTCTAATAAGTATTTGTATTTTTTTGATAAAATGGGTAGTAAATCATCTTCGTAAAATTCAAAAAAAGGGGAGTTTCGATACGCAATTTGTATCGATTTTAAATGCTGACTTTGCCAAGAAACCGTATTGTCTACTAAAGTGTCTTTTGTCTTTTTTTTAGATGAAGTTGAAGTGTGTTTTACAGGAATGTTTAGTAATTGTTTTCCGTTTGGGCCATAAATATAGCACCGATTTCTATAGGTTTGCTTCTGATAATTGTCTTCTGTTTCAAAAAGTACTTCGTCTGAATTTACAATCGCAATATATTGCGAAATAGGAGAGAAGTAAGTTGGTAAAAACAACGACATTTATTTGGTTACTTTTTTCTTTTTACGGTAATAATTTATTACAAAATAACCCATTAAAACTACTAAAAAAGCTTTAAAATAAGAAACTGGTTCTCCGCTTCCACCAACAGTTGTAAACATTCTGTCCCAACGAATAGAAGCTAATTTTGCAAATCCTTTTGCATTTGGATCCCAACTTAACCAAATAAAAACTGGTTTTCCAACCACATGATCAAACGGAACATAACCCCAATAACGTGCGTCTAAAGAGTTTTGTCTGTTGTCTCCCATCATCCAATAATAATCTTGTTTAAAGGTGTAAGAAGTGATTTTTTTACCATTTAAATAATAGTTGTTGCCAACGATTGATAAATTATTACGCTCGTATCTTCTTATGATTTGCTCATAAAAAGGCATCGATTTTTCATTTAATTCAACTTTATCTCCTTTTTTAGGAATATAAATTGGGCCATAATTATCTTGACTCCATAAATAGTATGGACTGTGCGGAAATAAATCTTTGTTAAATGTTCCTTTAGGTTCTAATTTTTTTACAACACTTTTTACAATTGGATTGTTTTTAATGAGAGCAGCTTCTTCATCCGTTAAATTTAAAAGAAATTCTCCTTTCTCATTTGTAACTAAATTACCATTTCTATCTCTATAAGCTTCTCTAATATTATATCTATTTAATGCTCCTCTACTAAATTGTTTTCCCCCGGTATTAACAGCAAATATATATTGAGTTTTTGCTCTGTCTGGCAACACCGTTCTTTTTCCATTTATAAATACATAACCATCTCTTACCTCTAAAGAATCTCCAGGAATACCAACTGCACGTTTTACATAATTGGTTTTTTTGTCGATTGGTTTGTATGTAAATTTTCCAGAATGATCTCCCCACATTAAATTTAAAGAATCCGCAGGCCAACTAAATACAACAATATCGTTGCGTTTAATTTTTTGAATTCCTGGCAAACGCATATACGGAAGCGATAATTTGTTTAAAATCGAATTTTTATCTTTAGAATTTGAGAGGTACGATTTTCCTAAGAAAGGCAAGGTGTCATGAACCATTGGAGCAGCAACTGTTGTCATCGGAACTCTTGCTCCGTAATGAAACTTACTTACAAATAAGAAGTCGCCAACATACAATGTTTTCTCTAATGATGATGTAGGAATTGTGTATGGCTGCATAAAATAAGTATGCACCAAGGTAGCTGCAATAATTGCAAAAGTGATAGAACTAATCCATTCTCCAAGCGCACTTCTTGGCTCTAAACTTCGGTCTTTTACATATTCGTTTTTAGAAAAATAATTGATGTAAAATAAATAAAAGCCTAAAGTTGCAATGGCAAGAATTGTATCTGGTTTTTTATGATGACTAAAACTTCTACAGGTTTCTACCCAAATTATTGGAAACATTAATAAGTTTACAATTGGAATAAACAATAAGATTGTCCACCATTTTGGTCGATTTATAATTTGCATTAATACAATTGCGTTGTAAATTGGTACAATTGCTTCCCAAGCTTTTCTTCCAGCTTTTATGTATAATTTCCAAGTAGCTAAAAAGTGGATTGCTTGTATTGCTAAAAAGAATAAAAACCATTCTGTAAATGTCATAATTTGTGTTTTTTGATTGTTTTCTTATTAGAAAACGTCATCGTAATATTAGTTTATTAGTTCGTTTTACTGAAAAATGTTACATTCTTTAACCTATGTTTAACACATCTTTCATTGTAAAAACGCCTTTTTTATTTAGAATCCATTCTGCAGCAATCACTGCTCCCAAAGCAAATCCTTTTCTATTATGTGCTGTGTGTTTTATCTCAATTGCATCAACTTCTGATGCGTAATTTACAATATGTGTACCTGGAACATCGGCAATTCTTTTAGAAGTTATAGGAACAATTTCTTCGGATGTTTCTCCGTCTAATTTCCATGATGTTTTAGAACTATTTTCTATAATTCCTTCTGCCAATGTAATTGCTGTTCCGCTTGGTGCATCTAGTTTTTGTGTGTGATGAATTTCTTCTAAAGAGATTTTATAATCACTTAAAGAATTCATCATTTTTGCCAATTGCTTGTTGAGTTCAAAAAAAATATTGACTCCGATGCTAAAGTTTGATGCATAGATAAAAGCGCCATTTTTATCTTTACATAAAGCAACAATTTTATCATATTTTTCTAGCCAACCAGTTGTTCCAGAAATTACAGGAACTTGGTGTTCAATACAATTCGAAATGTTGTTGAAAGCAGAATTTGATACACTAAAATCGATAGCAACATCCGCAGTTTTTATATCATAAGAACTATCAGAACTTGTTTTAAGCACAATTTCATGCCCTCTTTGTAAAGCAATTTTCTCAATTTCTTTACCCATCCTTCCGTATCCTAATAAAGCTATTTTCATCTTAAAAAGAATATTTAAAGGTTAATCCAAATTTAGGAACCTCATAGGTTGTAGGATTGTACATCATTACCGGAGTGAATGTTAAATTATCGTTGGTGTTAAATTGCAATAAATGTGCATTTACACTTGCTTCAACGATTTGTAAAACGTAAAAAACCACTGTGGTTAACAACGCTAAATCTCGATTACTTTTTAATGTTTTTTGTGCATTGATCAATCCGTTTCTAGAAATTAACAAAGAGCCATCGCCATTTGTAAACTCATCTTTTAAACCAGCTTCACGCATTTTAAATGCTGTTCTGTATCTATTATACTCTTTGTTATTATCCAAATACAAATAAATACTAGTTGCCATTGCTCCCCAAACAATTGGCGCTTTCCAATATTTCTTGTTGTAAATTTGTCCACCACCAGGAAAAATAGCGGAATAAAATGCTGCTTTTGATGGTGATAGCGGATTAAAATAATTGCTATTGATGTTAATTTTCCCTTTTATTTTAAGATCATCTACTTGCGTAGAATCTTTTTGTGCGCTTATAGAAAATGATATAAGTACAGATAAAAAGAAAAATATTTTTTTTAGTGATAACACTACTTTAATAAGTTTTTTATTCGGTTAAAATCTTCTTCTGATTTAAAAGAAATTGAAATTTTTCCTTTTCCTTTTGCCGTTACATTTACATCAACTTTACTACCAAAAAAGGAATTTAATTCGGATAAAGATTCTTTTACAAAAGCAGGAGTTTTCTTTTTTGATTTTGCTGCAGTATTTCCTTCTTTTAGGTTCTTAACCAATTCTTCAGTTTGTCTTACAGACAATTTATCTTTGACAACTTTGGTGTAAATATTCAATTGATTTTCAGAAGAATCAACATTGATTAATGCGCGTCCATGTCCCATTGAAATAAATCCATCTCGCATTCCGGTTTGGATAATTGGATCTAATTTTAACAATCGTAAATAGTTGGTTACGGTGGATCTTTTTTTACCAACTCGCACACTTAACTGTTCTTGTGTTAATTTTATTTCATCAATTAAGCGTTGATAAGAAAGTGCAACTTCTATCGGGTCTAAATTTTTCCGTTGGATGTTTTCTACCAATGCCATTTCTAGCATTTCTTGATCGTTGGCAAGTCTAATATAAGCCGGAACAGTAGTGTTTCCAACTAATTTTGAGGCTCTAAATCTACGTTCTCCAGAAACTAACTGGAATTTATTTCCCTCTAATTTACGAACGGTAATTGGCTGAATAACGCCTAGTTCTTTAATAGAATTGGCTAATTCAGTTAAAGCATCTTGGTCAAAATAAGTTCTAGGCTGAAAAGGATTTACTTCGATGTTTTCTAACTCGATTTCTACAATGGTACCAACTAATTTGTCGGCATTTTTGTCTGAAACAGAATTAATGTCTGCCGAAGATTCTTTTAATAAAGCAGATAATCCTCTACCTAAAGCTTGCTTTTTTGTTGCTTTTGCCATTATGCGTTTTTCTTAATAATTTCGTTTGCTAAACTTAAATAATTTACAGCACCTTTACTCGTCGCATCATAAGCAATAATGCTTTCTCCGTAACTTGGAGCTTCTCCTAAACGTGTGTTTCTTCTAATAATTGTATCAAAAACCATCGAACTAAAGTGCTTTCGAACTTCTTCTACAACTTGATTAGAAAGGCGTAAACGAGAATCGAACATGGTTAATAATAATCCTTCGATATCTAAATTTGGATTGTGGATATTTTGTACACTTTTAATGGTGTTTAATAACTTTCCTAATCCTTCTAATGCAAAATATTCACACTGAATTGGAATGATAACCGAATCTGCTGCAACTAAAGAGTTTAACGTGATTAAACCTAAAGAAGGAGCACAATCAATTAAAATATAATCGTATTTGTTTTTTAATTTTGTGAGCGATTTTTGAAGCATGTATTCTCTTTGCTCTTTATCAACTAACTCAATTTCTATCGCAACCAAATCTATGTGAGCGGGAACAATATCAACATTCGGTGACGTAGTTTTTTGGATCGCATCGTTTATAGAAGCAGTATGTTCTAAAACTTGATAGGTTCCAATTTCTACAACATCTACATCAATTCCCAAACCCGAAGAAGCATTTGCTTGAGGGTCAGCATCTATTAACAACACTTTCTTTTCTAAAACACCTAAAGAAGCGGCTAAGTTTACAGTGGTTGTTGTTTTACCAACACCGCCTTTTTGATTTGCAATTGCAATAATTTTAGTCATTAAAATATCGGATTATATAAAAAGTAAAAATACAATTATTTGTCGTTAATTAAAATCAAAGATGTTAACAAAATAATAAAAATATAACAATATGCAAATCAAAAACTTATGTTTATTTTATTGAAGATAATAAACATTATAAGGCGTAAAAAAACCGTTGAGTTATCAACGGTTTTCTGATTGAGTTTTATTCTTTTTTAGGAATATTTTTAAGTATTTCTTGTAAGAATTTCCAAATTTTTTGGGTTGATGAAATGCTTGCTCTTTCGTCTGGAGAATGTGCTCCTAAAATTGTTGGTCCAAAAGAAACCATGTCCATTTCTGGGTAATTCTGACCTAAAATTCCACATTCTAACCCAGCATGACAAGCAGCTATTTTTGCTTTTTCTCCGTGTAGTTTTTCATATAAATTATCTAAAATTTTTAAAATTTCTGAATTGATATTTGGCAACCAACCAGGATATTCTCCAGAGAAAGTAACGTCAAATCCAGCCAATTCAAAAGCAGCACGAATGGAATTTGCCAAGTCTATTTTATTGCTTTCTGAGGAAGAGCGCGTTAAACAATTCACTAAAATTTCTCCGTCTTTTACAACAACTTTTGCAATATTATTTGAAGTTTCTACCAAATCTTTAATGTCTGGACTCATTCTGTAAACTCCGTTTAATGTAGCATAAACCGATTTTATAAATCCTTCTTGAACACCTAATTCCATTACTTTTTCTGGAGGATTTACTTCAGAAATCTCAATAGATAAATTAGGCTCAATAGTTTTAAATTCGGCGTAAATACTGTTGATTAATTCATTCATTTCAAAAAAGAAAGGTTCTTTTGAAACGGTATCAATTACAACCGTTGCTTCGCTTTCTCTAGGAATTGCATTGCGTAAACTTCCTCCATTTATTTCTGAAACTCGCAAACCAAAATTTTCAAAACCATCAAACAAAATACGATTCATTATTTTATTTGCATTTCCTAATCCTTTGTGAATATCCATTCCAGAATGTCCGCCGTTTAATCCGTTTACAGAAATCGTAAATGCTAATGTATTTTCAGAAATTGCTTCTTCAGAATAGCTTCTTTTTGCTGTAACATCAATTCCGCCAGCACAACCCATTCCAATTTCATCATCTTCTTCAGTATCTAGATTTAATAGAATTTCTCCGTCTAAATATCCAGCTTCTAATCCCATTGCACCTGTCATTCCAGTTTCTTCATCAATGGTAAATAAGGCTTCAATTGCAGGGTGTGCTATTGTTGTAGATTCTAAAACACTCATAATTGCAGCAACTCCTAAGCCGTTATCTGCACCTAAAGTGGTGCCTTTTGCAGTTACCCAATCGCCATCAACATACATTTCGATTCCTTGCGTATCAAAATCAAAATCAGTATCAGAATTTTTTTGATGTACCATGTCTAAGTGACTTTGCATCACGATTGTTTTTCTGTTTTCAAATCCAGCAGTTGCCCGTTTTTTAATGATGACATTTCCAACAGGATCTACAACAGTTTCTAATTTTAGTTTTTTACCAAAATCAACTATAAAAGCAATGACTCTTTCTTCTTTTTTTGAAGGTCTTGGGACAGTGTTTAAGTCTGCAAAATTCTTCCAAACAGCTTTTGGTTCTAAGTTTTTTATTTCTGAGTTCATGGTGTTTATTTTTTGTGTTTCAAAAGTACTCTTTTACTCTTGTTCTATAAAATTAAAGTATTTAAAAGGTCTCGACTCCGCTCGACCAGACAAAGTATAAATGTCGCTTCGAGCGGAGTCGAGAAGTATTTTTTAGTCCATCTAATTGTTAATTGATTTCGATAATGACTTCATCGGTATTTTTACGAACTTTTTTCAAGTCCTTCATAAAATCATCTTCGGCTCTAAAGCCAACAGGAATAACTAAAACTGATTTTAAATTGTGTTTATCTAGGTTTAAAAGTGCATCATATTTTTCAGGAATAAATCCTTCCATCGGACAAGAATCAATATTTTCTGATGCCGCAACCGTCATTAAATTTCCCAAAGCGATATAGGCCTGATTTGTCATCCAAGAATGTAAATCAACTTCAGATTTAGCATCCATATCATTTTTTAAATATTCTTTAAACGGATTTATAATTTCATCGGGTGTATTTCTGATTTTCTTGACTAAAGAAAAATAATTTTCTACGTCTTCGCTAGACATATTTTTCTGAATGCAAAGGACTAAAACATGAGACGCTTGTGAGATTTGTTGTTGATTCCAAGAATGTTTTACCAATTCTTCTTGTAGTTTTTTATTATGAACAATAACCATTTTTACCGGTTGTAATCCGTAAGAAGTTGCGGTTAAATTAAACGCTTTTTTTAAAGTATTTATCTGTAAATCTGACAGTACTTTTGTAGCATCAAATTTTTTTGTTGCATACCGCCATTCTAAATTTTTTATAATACTCATTCTGTCTTTTTTACTGAACAAAAGTACCATAAATTCAATTTAATACAGAAGATCCTTCATTAGATTTAATAATCTTTATATAGATTTTTTCTTTACTCAATTTTTTTTTCTAAATTGATTGGCGAAAAAGAAAAATATTTAGCTATGAAGGAAGATTTTCTACATTATGTGTGGAGACATCAATTGTTCTCTAAAACAAATTTACAATCCACAGAATTTAATCAAATTGAAATTGTTTTTCCGGGAATGTATAATACCAATTCTGGGCCAGATTTTTTAAATGCTAAAATTAAGATTGAGGACATTTTATGGGCAGGAAATGTGGAGATTCATGTAAAATCTTCTGATTGGTATGTGCATCAACACGAGAAAGATGCTAATTACGATTCCGTTATTTTACACGTTGTTTGGGAAGATGATGCTGAAGTTTTTAGCAAAGATAATTTGTCTTTGCCAACCATAAATCTCTCTAAATTAGTTGCCAAAGATTTGTTGTTTAACTATCAAAAATTGTACTCAAAAGAACAGCGTTGGATTCCTTGTGAAAGTACAATTAATACAATTGATTCTTTTGTGTTTGAGAACTGGAAAGAGCGTTTGTTTTTTGAACGATTGGAAGAGAAATCAGTATTGATAAATCAATTATTAAACGATTCTAATTCTGATTATGAAGCAGTACTTTTTAAATTATTGACTAAAAATTTTGGATTGAAAACCAATGGAGAAGCATTTTTAAATCTAGCAAACTCTATTGATTTTTCTATCGTTAGAAAATTGCAAAATGATTCTTTTAAATTACAAGCATTATTTTTCGGTCAAGCTGGATTTTTAAAAACAAAATCTGAAGAACAATATGCAATCGATTTAAAAACTGAATATGAGTATTTAAAATACAAGTTCAAGTTAGAGCCAATTCACAACGGACAATTTCAATTTTTTAGAATGAGACCAACAAATTTTCCGACCATAAGAATTGCACAATTGGTTTCTTTGTATCAAAAGCACCAAAACTTGTTTTCTAAATTGATGGAAATTGCTGATGTAAAAGAAATGTATAAATTCTTTTCAATTGATTTAAATGATTTTTGGAAAACACATTACACCTTTCAGAAAACAGGATTGAAAAGTGCAAAAAATAGCACAAAATCATTTGTAGATTTATTGTTGATTAACTCTGTAATTCCTTTGAAATTTAATTATTTAAAAAGTAGAGGAGAAGTAGAAGAAGCTGAATTTTTAACATTAATTCAACAGTTAAAACCTGAGCAAAATTCAATTATTTCTAAATTTAAAGAATTTGGGATTCTTTCTAAAAATGCTTTTGAAACGCAAGCGTTGTTACAGCTTAAAAAGAACTATTGCGCAAAGAAACGATGTTTGCAATGCGCAATAGGAAATGTAATTTTAAATAGAATTTAGTACAAACTTTTATACTTTGTTGGGTTTGCTTCGTGCATTATTTTATAGATAGTTTCAAAAATATCTTCAACAGAAGGTTTAGAGAAGTAATCTCCATCGGTTCCGTAAGCTGGTCTGTGCGCTTTTGAAGTCAATGTTGTTGGTTTGCTGTCTAAATGCTCATATCCGTTTTGGTTTTCTAAAATTTCTTGTAATAAATATGCTGAAGCTCCGCCCGGAACATCCTCATCAACCACCAACAATCTGTTTGTTTTTGCTATACTTTTTACCGTTTCTTTATTGATATCAAAAGGCAATAAACTTTGCACATCAACAATCTCTATATTAATATCAACCTGTTGTAATTCTTTTGCAGCTTCTTCTACCAATCTTAAAGTTGATCCGTAAGAAACAACCGTAATGTCTTTTCCTTCTTTTATGACTTCAATTTCTCCGATTGCGGTTTTAAAATCACCTAAATTGGTTGGTAATTCTTCTTTCAATCGATATCCATTTAAACATTCTATAACCAATCCTGGATCATCGCCCTCTAATAATGTGTTGTAAAAACCAGCGGCTTTTGTCATGTTCCTGGGAACCAAAACATGCATTCCGCGAGTATTATTTATAATTCCGCCCATCGGAGAACCAGAGTGCCAAATACCCTCTAATCTGTGTCCGCGAGTTCTTATAATTAATGGTGCTTTTTGTTTTCCAGCGGTTCTGTAACGTAAGGTTGCTAAATCATCACTTATGATTTGCAAAGCGTATAATAAATAATCTAAATATTGAATTTCTGCAATTGGGCGTAAACCTCTCATTGCCATTCCAATTCCTTGTCCAATAATAGTTGCTTCTCTAATTCCTGTGTCTGAAACTCTTAATTCTCCAAATTTTTCTTGTAAACCTTCTAATCCTTGATTTACATCACCAATAAAACCTGCATCTTCACCAAAAATTAAAACTTCTGGATGTTTTTGTAGGATAGCATCAAAATTATCTCTCATAATGACTCTCGCATCCACCAATTTCTTTTCAGAATTATATGTTGGTGGTACTGGAGGTATATTTGTTGTTGCGAATTCGGTTTCACTCAATAAATGCGTTGAGAATAAGTCAAATCCTTGATTGATTTTGTTTTTTATAAAGTTTTGTAAAACAGTCTTTTCAGCAAAAGTTTCATCTTTTAGATAGCGTAACGCTTTTCTTGTCGCAATTAAAATGTCTTTTCTGATGGGGTCAGAAATAGCTTCCAATTCGTTTTTTAATTTTAGAATAAAAGTCTTGTTAGAGCTTTTAATAGCAACTTTGTCTAAGATATTGAGGGCTATTTTTACTTCGCCTTTTATTTCATCTAAATACGCACTCCAAGCATTTCTCTTTGCCTCGCCAACGTGCTTTTTTGCATCTTTTTCTAGTGCTATTAATTCTTCTTCTGAGGTAACAAATTTTAAAGTTTCTCCATCGCCATCTTCTAATTCGAAATCTAAAATCCAAGAACGCATCTTTGCGATACAATCAAAATCTTGTTCCCATTTTAATCTGTTCTCGTCTTTATAACGTTCATGAGAACCAGAAGTAGAATGACCTTGAGGTTGTGTTAATTCTTTTACATGAATTAAAACTGGAACATGTTCTTCTCTTGCGATTTTTGATGCTTTTTGATACACGTCAATTAGTTGCACATAATCCCATCCGTTGACAACAATAATTTCGTAGCCGTTATTTTTTTCGTCTCTCTGAAACCCTTTTAAAATTTCAGAAATACTTTCTTTTGTGGTTTGATATTTTGCGTGAACCGAAATTCCGTATTCATCGTCCCAAACATTCATTACCATTGGTACTTGCAAAACTCCAGCAGCATTTATAGTTTCAAAAAACACGCCTTCGCTTGTACTTGCGTTCCCAATTGTTCCCCAAGCAATTTCGTTTCCGTTGGTAGAAAAAGTAGAAGCATTTTTTAATTCATCTACATTTCTGTAAATTTTTGATGCTTGTGCCAATCCTAATAAACGAGGCATTTGTCCGGCAGTCGGAGAGATATCTGCACTAGAATTGTATTGTTTTGTTAGATTTTTCCAGTCTCCATTTTCATCTAAACTATGCGTTGCAAAATGTCCGCCCATTTGTCTTCCGGCCGACATTGGTTCTGCTTCTATACTTGGGTGCGCATACAAACCTGCAAAAAATTGTTGCGCAGTTAATTCGTCCAAAGCCATCATAAAGGTTTGATCTCTGTAGTAACCAGATCTAAAATCTCCTTTTTGAAAAGCTTTTGCCATTGCCAATTGCGGCACTTCTTTTCCGTCTCCAAAAATTCCGAATTTTGCTTTTCCGGTAAGTACTTCTCTACGACCTAACAAACTACATTCTCTACTAATACGGGCAATTTTATAATCATTTAAAACTTCGTTTCGAAAATCATTAAAAGATAATTTTGTTGAACTAGAAAGTGCAGTGTCTTGAGTCATATGTTATGGTTTTAATCTTTTGCAAATATACCTTTTTTGATTGATATTTAAAAATGTTTTATTTGATTGAGAATATCGCAATTAAAACACGGTATTTGTACTTAAAAATAGGAAATTGATAATGAATGTACAGTTATAAAAAGCCTCTTCTAAAAAAGTTGTAAATGGCAGAAGGTCTTGCGGTTAACACAAAACGAATTTTACTTGAATAGGCATTTTGCGTTATTTCCCAACCATTATTAGAGTACATTGGGAAGTAAATTTCTAGAATATTGTGAATAAAATTAAAACGAATTCCGTTTTCGTACGCAAAATAAGTACTTGCACCTTTGTTCTTTAAAAAAGCGACATCGTTATAATATTCTACCCATTTCCAAAGCCCGATACTTGAGTTAAAAGATACCATAAACTGATTTGCATAACGCGTTGGCAATACAGATTTAAATCCACCATCATTAATAATAACTTGTTGGCTAAAAATTCCTGAGCTTTCTGATCTCCCAAAATAATTTTGCTCAAACAAATAATCTGAAGGACGATCTAGTCCAAAGCTAAAATAGTTTCCTGAGGTATTATTGTTTAAAAAGAATCCGCCAAAAAATCTAAAATCTAATAGTCTGTTAGTTTCAGTTAGTTTTCTATATCGTATATCTGTAGAAAATTTTGTAAAGTTTGATGAAATATCAGTGTTTATTTTGTACGAAATTCCTTCAATAATATTTGGTTTAGAATAGAGGTATTTTACATTTAAAACATTGTACACATCTTGCTCTCTAACAGAAGTATTTGGTGCAGATTCCTTGTATACATTCACGTATTTAAGGGTTAGAGCGCTTCCGCCAACATCACGCAAACTATGACGTTTAAAAACGGCAGCAATATATGGAGCAAAAATACCGTAAGATAATTCTGGAGCATAATGAAAATTGCTCGCTGAAACTCCGTAAATAATTTGTCGAATCTTAGATTTTTCGAAATACTGATTGTACATTATAGAAGCAAAACCCGTTACAGACTGACTTTTTGTTGCGTAAGAGGGTACTAATTTAAAAACAAAATTTCGAGGGATTATAGGTTTGTTGTGCAGTTTTAACCCAAGTGTAACTCCATCATAATAATTGTAGCCAAACTCAGGCTGATAAAATAATTGATTGTAATAAGGGTCTTCAATATCTTTAATTAATTTTAATTGTATGGGTTTGTCTAAAATGCTTTTTTCTACATTTTTCCAATTATCTAAGGTGTTGTATTCTGGGTATAATTGCTCGTAATTAAGAGATACTTTATCAAAATCTCCTTTTGCAATGGTTACTGTTTTTGTAGAATCGATACCCGTAAACCATTTTTTAAATTTTATTTCTTTGTTTTTTACGCCATATAAAGCAACAGGAGCAGTAATATTTCTTTTATTTTTGATGTCAATTTTTAAAGAATCATTTTCTGTTTCGATTTTTTTAATGGTGTAATCAATTTTTTTATTGGTGTTGATATAATCGCCAAAAAACCAGGTCAAATCTTTATCTGTTTTCGATGAAATGATGTCGTTAAAATCAGCACTTTTACTAACTTTTAAAAGATGCGTTTTGTAGTATTCTTTAAAGCTTTGTTTGACAATAGAATCTCCTAAATATCCTTTTAAATATTGCAATCCTAAACCAGCTTTGTATTTGTTGGTAATTTTTCTATTAAAATTTGATAAAGAATCTGCTCTTGTAGTCAATGCTTGATCTAAAAATTGACGCGCGCTAAATTGATAGATAAACGGATATTTATCATTAAAATTTAGCTTAGAAAAATTAAAATTTCTGATTCCCCAAATTTTAGAAACGTTTCCTAAAAGTTTTACTTCTGGATAATATGTATTTACATATTCAATCATTAAATAGGTTTGAATTCCGTCTATCAGCCAGTAATCTTTTCGTCTGTTTAAGAGTAAAGTGTTTTCGATATATTTTCTTGTAATCGCTTTAAAAAAGGTGATATCTCTATCAAAAACATCAGAAAACGGACTTAAAAATTTTGGCAATTGATTTAATCCATAAATAGGATTGTTATTTTGAGAAATTTGATCAATTAAAATTTCTTTATGAGGGTATTTACCTAAGTAGCTTTCTATAAAATAAAGTTCTCTATTTAAAATATCAGACGTTAATTTTTTGTTGATTCCCTTTGTTGGAATGTCAGAAATAACATCAATATTTTCGGTTTTATAAACCGTAAAATTATTTTTTTTATCAATACTTATTATGACATCTGTTTTGTTTTTCCCCGACAAAGTATAAACCGAATTTGATTCTTTTTTTTGCGTTAAATTACTTGTCACAAAAGTGTTTTCGGTAACTTTTAAGCGGATGTCATAATTGGTGATATTTATAAATAAATCATCAATATTTAAATTGCTCATTAATTGCCAATCAGTAGTAAAAACAACAGGCGTTAAATACCAATAACGTAAATGATACCCCGTTTTTGTTTTTCCGTAACCTGTAAATTTAGCATCTGGAATTTTAACAGTAAACGAAGTACTGATGACAATAGAATCTGCAGGATTTAACGCTTCGGCTAAATCAATTTTTAAAATGTCTTCAGTATTTTTATCCGAAGTAAATGGTACCGGTTTATAGTTTACAGATACGTTTAAAATCTTGCTAAAACCACGCTCATTCTTTTTTGCAAAATAGAGTGATTTATCATAGTCTTCAATCAATCTTTTTGTTAATGGTGTGTTTTTATCTTTAAAACTATTTGCCCAATTAAGAAGATATATTTCGCTTAAAGATTGGTTAGAATTGTTGTAGTAAACAAGTTCTTGCTGAATTTTTAATACATCATTTTTTGCATCTAAAACTGCATTAATTCGACTCGAATTTGTTTGCGCGCAAATCCGATTCACAAATAATAAAAGAAAAAATGCAAAGATTAGTTTTAGCTTCAAAACGAAATTAATTTTAATAAAGAGTACATGTTATTAATGAAAAAATTTCAAAAAAAGTATGTAGCTATTTTTAGAAGTTTGGTTTTAGACTGTATTTTGCATAAAACTTATTTAAATGATCTATGGCTTCATTAGCAGTATCAACAATTCTAAATAAATTTAAATCTTCTGCATTAATATTTCCTTCTGCAATTAAAGTTTTTTTAATCCAATCTAACAATCCGCCCCAAAAATCTTTACCAACTAAAACGATAGGAAAACGGCCAATTTTTTTAGTTTGAATTAAGGTAATTGCTTCAAACAATTCATCCATTGTGCCAAAACCTCCAGGCATTACAATAAATCCTTGAGAATATTTTACAAACATTACTTTACGAACAAAGAAATAATCAAATTCTAAGTTTTTATCGCTGTCTATCCACGGATTAAAGTGCTGCTCAAAAGGCAATTCAATGTTTAATCCAACCGAAGTTCCTTTTCCTCTGTGCGCACCTTTATTACCAGCTTCCATAATTCCTGGTCCGCCGCCAGTAATTACACCATAACCGTTTTGTGTAAGTTTGTAGGCTACTTCTTCAGCTAATTTATAATATTTATCTTCTGGTTTTGTTCTCGCAGAACCAAAGATTGAAACACAGGGGCCAATTTTACTTAATTTTTCATATCCTGTAACGAATTCAGACATGATTTTAAAAATCGCCCAAGAGTCGTTTGATTTTATTTCATTCCACGTTTTTTGATCTAATTTCTCTCTAATTAATTCCTCTTCCTTCGGATCCATAATCTCTATTTTTAAATGATTCTATTAAAATTGTATGAGCCAAATTACTTTTTTGGCAAACGTGCTAAGATACTTCTTTTTTCAAAAACTTAGCAGTATAACTGGTTTTATGTTTTGCAACTTCTTCTGGAGTTCCGAAACATAAAACTTCTCCGCCTTTTTTTCCGCCTTCCATACCAATATCAATAATATAATCTGCCAATTTTATAACATCTAAATTGTGTTCTATAATTAAAACAGTATTTCCTTTATCTGCCAACTTGTTTAACACATCCATTAACACCCTAATGTCTTCAAAATGTAAACCAGTGGTTGGTTCGTCTAGAATGTAAAAAGTATTTCCGGTATCTCTTTTAGATAATTCTGACGCTAATTTTATTCGTTGTGCTTCTCCACCAGAGAGTGTTGTTGATTGTTGTCCTAACGTAATATATCCTAAGCCAACATCTTTGATAGTTTTAATTTTACGGTGGATTTTAGGAACTTTTTCAAAAAAGACAACTGCGTCATCAATGGTCATTCCTAAAATATCTGAAATTGATTTTCCTTTGTACCGAATCTCTAAGGTTTCTCTGTTAAAACGTTTTCCTTGACAGGTTTCACATTCTACATGAACGTCTGGTAAAAAATTCATTTCAATAACTCGAACTCCGCCACCTTGACACGTTTCACATCTTCCGCCAGTAACATTAAAAGAAAATCTACCGGGTTTGTAACCACGAATTGCAGCTTCTGGTGTGCGTGCAAATAAACTTCTAATTTCTCCAAAAGTTCCTGTGTAAGTTGCAGGATTTGAACGAGGAGTTCTTCCGATTGGAGATTGATCAATATCTATTACTTTATCAATATGTTCTAAACCTTTGATGCTTTTATACGGCATTGGTTTTTTAACGCCACGATAAATATGTGCGTTTAAGATTGGATACAACGTTTCGTTGATTAAGGTAGATTTTCCGCTTCCAGAAACTCCGGTAACGCAAATCATTTTTCCTAAAGGGAACTCTACCGAAACGTTTTTTAAATTATTTCCGGTTGCGCCTTTTAATTGAATTTTTTTTCCGTTTCCTTTTCTTCTTTTTTTAGGAACGGCAATCACTCTTTTTCCTGTGATATAATCCGCAGTTAACGTATCGTGTTTTTTTAATTCTTCAAAAGTTCCTTCGCTTACAATTTCTCCGCCATGTCTTCCAGCTCCAGGACCAATGTCAAACACAAAATCTGCTGCTTCAATCATGTCTTTGTCATGTTCTACAACCAACACCGAATTGCCAATATCTCGTAATTTTATTAAAGAATCAATTAATTTTTGATTGTCTCTTTGGTGCAAGCCAATACTCGGTTCGTCTAAAATATACAACACACCAACTAGTTGAGAACCGATTTGTGTTGCCAATCTGATGCGTTGCGTTTCTCCGCCAGACAACGATTTTGAAGTTCTGTCTAAGTTTAAATAATCTAAACCAACATCAAGTAAAAACTGAATTCGAGTTCTAATTTCTTTTAAAATTTCTTCGGCAATTGTTAACTGCCTTTTAGAGATTTTATTATCGATTTTATCAAACCAATTTGCCAATTCGGTGATGTCCATCTTCGCTAAATCGCTAATATTTTTATCGAGAATTTTAAAATATAAGGCTTCTTTTTTAAGGCGATTTCCGTTACACGTAGAACACGAAACTTCGTCCATAAAATCTTTTGCCCATCTTTTTATAGAAGTAGATTCACTGTTTTTATACTGACTGTTGATAAATGAAATAATGCCTTCAAAATCAATTTCGTAATTTCTAGTGATGCCAATTGATTTAGATTCTATATTAAATTTTTCGTTTCCGCCATTTAAAATAATATCAATTGCTTCTTTGGGGATTTTACTAATTGGATCGTTTAATTTAAAATTGTAGCGTTCTGCAATTAATTCTAGTTGTTTAAAAATCCAGCTATTTTTTTGTTCTCCTAAAGGAATAATTCCGCCATTTTTTATAGAAATAGCTTCATCAGGAATTACTTTATTCAAGTTCACTTCATTGGTGATTCCCAATCCGTTGCAAGATGCACAAGCACCTTTAGGTGAATTAAAAGAAAAGGTATTTGGTTCTGGATTTGGATATGCAATTCCGGTTGTTGGACACATTAAATCTCTACTAAAATATCTTGGGTTATTGGTTTCTAAATCAATCACCATTAAAATATTATCGCCAGTATATAAAGCCGTTTTTATCGTTTCTTCTAGTCTTTTTTCTACGGAATTATTGACTGCAATTCTGTCAATTACAACTTCTATATCGTGCGTTTTGTATCTGTCTAAACGCATTCCTTTTGTTATCTCAATAATTTCTCCATCAACACGGACTTTCACAAAACCCTGTTTAGAAATTTGCTGAAATAATTCTCTGTAATGTCCTTTTCTAGACTTTACAAGCGGTGCTAAAACAGCAATTTTTTTATCTTGAAAATCGGTAAGAATTAATTCTTTGATTTTTTCATCCGAATAACTGACCATTTTTTCATCCGTATTATAAGAATACGCATCAGCAGCTCTGGCAAAAAGCAATCTTAAAAAATCGTAGATTTCTGTAATCGTTCCAACAGTAGAGCGCGGACTCTTGTTGGTGGTTTTTTGCTCGATAGAAATCACCGGAGAAAGTCCGTCAATTTTATCAACATCAGGGCGTTCTAATCCGCCTAAAAATTGTCTTGCGTAGGCAGAAAATGTTTCAATATAACGTCTTTGTCCTTCTGCATAAATAGTATCAAAAGCCAACGAAGATTTTCCGCTTCCGCTTAAACCAGTAATAACAACTAGTTTTTCGCGTGGAATTTTTACATCAATATTTTTTAAATTATGAACTCTAGCGCCAAAAACTTCTATATATTCTTGTTGTTTCAATCTGCGAATTTTAGGAAAAAGGCAAAGTTACACAAACCAATTTATTTTTTACTAAAAAGCAAAGAGCAATTCATCTTTATATATTATCTTGCATACACAAAATTATAAGATGAGTTTTATACATTCAGTAAGGCATTATTTTGAACGTCATGGATTTGCAGTTTCTACAAGATTAGCAGATCGGTTAGGAATGCGTGCCTTGAATGTGAGATTGTTCTTTATTTATATTTCTTTTGTAACCGTTGGGTTGTCTTTTGGGTTGTATTTAACCTTGGCTTTTGTATTGCGGTTAAAAGATATGGTGTATACAAAACGCAGTTCTGTTTTTGATTTATAATGATTGATATAAAATCAAAATTTTATAAAGCGATATTATTTCTGCTATCAATTCTTGCAATTGGCGTTGTTGGCTATATGTTTTTGTCTGAGTTTAGTTTTATTGATGCTGTTTATATGACAGTTATTACAATATCTACAGTTGGGTTTAGAGAATTACACCCAATGAATTCAGAAGAAAAAATATTTACAATATTTTTAATTTTAACAAGTCTTTCTTTATTTGGGTATGCAGTTTCATCATTTACGGAAGCAATAGCAAGTGGAGAATTTTTTAAACAATTAAAACGAAAGAAAGTGCAACAAAAAATAGATAAACTAAAGAATCATATCATTGTTTGTGGTTATGGAAGAAATGGTATGCAAGCAATTCATAAATTAAAAAACTATCAAAAAGAGTTTGTAGTTGTAGAAAAAGATAAAGAAATATTAAGTTTTTTAGAAGCAGAAGGGATTTTATATATTGAAGGAGATGCGACTACCGATGAAATATTATTGAATGCAGGGATAGAAAATGCAAGTAATTTGATTACCGCTTTGCCTTCTGATGCAGATAATTTATTTGTAGTTTTAACAGCAAGTCAATTAAATAAAAACTGTAGAATTATTAGTAGGGCATCCAACGAATCATCGTTTAATAAATTAAAATTTGCAGGAGCATCAAATGTAATTATGCCAGATAAGTTAGGTGGCGCACATATGGCTTCTTTAGTTGTAACACCAGATGTTATAGAGTTTGTAGATAGATTAACCATTGAAGGAGAAACAACTGCAAACTTAGAAGAAGTAGCTGTAAATGATTTGCCTAAAGAATATTTAGGGAAAACAATTTTTGATTTAGATCTACGAAAAAAAACAGGTTGTTCTGTGATTGGATTTAAAACTTCTGATGGGGATTATATTATCAATCCAGAATCAGCAATAAAATTAGTAGCAGACTCTGGTTTAATTGTTTTAGGAAAACCAGAACAGATTGTAAAATTAAGAAAGTTGTTTTAATGAAAATAAAAATTCTTATTACTGGAAGTAACGGATTGTTAGGTCAAAACTTAATTGAATTATTTCTAAAAGACACCAAAAATTACGAAATTTTCGGATTCTCTAGAGGAGAAAATAGAAGCGGAAGAACCGATTTTGAATATCAAGATATTGATATTACGAACCAACAATTGTTAGCAAAAAAAACAAAGCAAATCAAACCAAATTTTATTATCAATACCGCAGCAATGACAAATGTTGACGCGTGCGAAAACGATAAAGTTGGTTGTTATGATTTAAACGTAAATGTTGTTCAGTATCTAGCAGCTATTTGTTCAGAAATAAACGCCCATTTAATTCATATTTCTACAGATTTTATTTTTGATGGAAAAAAAGGAAATTACACAGAAGATGCTGTTCCGAATCCGTTAAGTTATTACGGAGAAACCAAATTGCTTTCTGAAGCGGTTTTACAAAAATCAGCCATAAATTATACTATTTTAAGAACCATTTTAGTGTACGGTTTGGTAAATGATATGAGCAGAAGTAATATTGTACTTTGGGTCAAAGAATCCTTAGAGAGGAACAAAGAAATTACGATTGTTGATGATCAATTTCGAACGCCAACCTATGTAGAAGATTTGGCATTGGCATGTAAAATTTCAATCGATAAGAAAGCAACAGGAATTTTTAATATTTCTAGCAATCAATTGTTAAGTATTTATGAAATTGCACAAGAAATTGCAGAAGTTTTTCAATTAGATAAAACGTTGATAAAGCCAATTTCTACAAGCACTTTAAATCAGACTGCACCAAGACCTCCAATTACAGGATTTGATTTAACAAAGACAAACAAAATATTGAGTTTTTATCCAAAATCATTCAAAGAAGATTTGCAAAGATTTAAGCAGAAATTAATATGATGTTTATTTTTAACGTCTAAAAGTTGTCAAAAGCTCAATTTTTTATGATATTGCGGTCAACAAAATTAAATAAACTAACTTACATATTATGAAGAAAAAATTTCTAACGGCGCTACTTTTTGTTGCTCCTATGTTAACTTTTGCTCAAGAAACTGCTTCGGTAGGTATCGATCAAAAAATCGATGCAGCTTTTAAACCAATTTCAGAATTTTTTAGCAAGATTATATTTTTTAATGTTTGGCACGATCCAGATATTCCTTTTGTATTGTTGCTTTTGGTTGGGAGTGCAGCTTTTTTTACTATTTATTTTGGTTTTCCAAACTTTCGTTTTTTCAAAAAAGCAATCGATATTGTTCGTGGTAAGTATGAAGATATTGAAACACATGGTGCGCAAATGCTTTATGGTGAAGATGGAATTGCACAAGGAACTGATTTTAACAATGTAGATGATATTGAGAAGCATATCGACGAACTTTCTGACGATTTAGCTATTGACGGCGATATTAAAGATACGATTAGAGATGAGAGTACGAGTGGAGAAGTCTCTCACTTTCAAGCTTTGGCAACAGCAGTTTCTGGGACAGTTGGTAACGGAAATATAGCGGGTGTAGCTTTGGCAATTGCATTGGGTGGTCCTGGAGCCACTTTTTGGATGGTAGTTTGTGGATTGCTAGGTATGTCAACTAAATTTGTTGAATGTACTTTGGGTGTACAATATAGAGATGTTGGAGAAGATGGAACGGTATATGGAGGTCCAATGTACTATTTAACCAAAGGATTAAAAGAACGTGGATTTGCTAAGTTAGGTAAAGTTGCTGCAGTATTATTTGCAATATTTTGTATTGGTGGATCTTTCGGTGGTGGTAATGCTGCTCAATCAAATCAAGCTACAATTGTAATTAAAGACATTATGGGCTTAACAAGTACTGGTGCAGGATTCTGGATTGGTGTTGTCTTAGCTGTTTTTGTTGGAATTATAATTATTGGAGGAATTAAACGAATTGCTCAGGTAACAGAAAAAGTTGTGCCTTTTATGGCGGTTCTATACATAGGAGCATGTTTGTATATTTTATTTAGCAATTTCAGTTTGTTGGATGATGCATTTGGTGTTATTTTTAGAGAAGCCTTTAATCCGAAAGCAATTGGTGTGGGTGGATTTATCGGAGTGTTATTAGTCGGATTTAAAAGAGCTGCTTTTTCAAACGAAGCAGGTGCAGGTTCTGCATCTATTGCTCACTCGGCAGTAAAAACAAAGTATTCTGCTTCAGAAGGTTTGGTGGCTTTATTAGAGCCTTTTATTGATACAGTTGTTATTTGTACAATGACAGCTTTAGTAATTGTAATTTTTAATATGGGCGGTGCTTTTCAATATGGAGGTGACGGATTAGGAGCTGTAATGATTAACGGTGAATCTTTTGAGGGAGCAGGAATTACACAACAAGCTTTTAATAGCTTTATTCCATATTCTCATTTATTCTTAACAGTAGCAGTTGTATTGTTTGCTGTTTCTACTATGATTTCTTGGTCTTATTACGGACTGCAATCGTGGAAGTATTTATTTGGTAGAGGAAAAGTAGCTGATTTAACATATAAAGTGCTATTCTTAATCTTTGTAGTTATTGGTGCTGCGGCGAGTATGAAATCGATCTGGGAATTCTCTGATGCAATGATTTTTGCAATGGTATTTCCAAACATGATTGGATTGTACTTCTTGTTCCCAGTAGTTAAAAAACAATTGACACGTTATTTAGATGCTATTAAATTAAAGCACAAAGCTTTGAAAGACTAGATGAGCTAAAACAAGATTAATATGAAAAATTTAAAACCCCATTTCTGGTATAATAAAAGCCAACGAAATGGGGTTTTCTTTTTGCTGTTGCTAATTATTGCGTTACAAATAGCAATTTTATTTATTGATTTTTCAGAGAACAATAATCTTTTTAATACAAAAGAATCTATTGCATTAAATGCTAAAATAGATTCTTTAAAAAAAGTTGAGATAGAAAAAAGAAAACCAAAAATCTATCCATTCAATCCAAACTACCTTACAGATTATAAAGGTGCTCAATTAGGAATGTCAATTCAAGAGATTGATCGATTACTTGCCTTTAGAGAAGGTGGTAAGTTCATTAATTCAGCAAATCAGTTTCAGAAAGTTACACAAGTTTCAGATCGTTTATTGCGTAAGATTTCTCCTTATTTTAAGTTTCCAGAATGGGTTGTGAAAGAGCAACAGAAAAATATAAAAAAATCAACAAGAAAATTAGAAAACTCTAAAATAGAAGTAAGTACTAGAGATATAAACGTTGCAACTGCAAAAGACTTTCAAACCATAAACGGAGTTAATGAATATTTAGCCCAAAGAATACTTAAATACAGAAAAAAACTAAGCGGATTTTCATATTCAAATCAATTGCTAGAAGTTTGGAAATTAGATGCAATTACTGCGCAAAGAATTTTGAATACTTTTAAAATTATCGACAAGCCCATCATCAACAAAATAAATGTAAATACCGCTACATTTAAACAAGTGCTCTCTAATCCTTATATAGATTATGATTTATGTAAAAAAATCTTTGAATTTAGAGATGAAGTTGCTGAATTGCAATCGATTGAAGAATTAAAAAATATTGAAGGTTTTCCTTTGGATAAATATGATAGAATAATTCTATATTTGGAAGCTAAATAAACAAACAACTAAAATAGCAAGCAGTACTATGAATAATATGTACTTTACAGAAGAACACGAAGTTTTTAGAAAAAGTTTTCGTGATTTTTTACAAAAAGAAGTAACTCCGCATATTGATAAGTGGGAGAAAACAGGAACAATAGAACGCTTTATTTGGAAGAAATTTGGCGAAATGGGTTATTTCGGATTAAACTCTCCTGAAGAATTTGGTGGATTGAATCTAGATATTTTTTACACCGTTATTTTCTTAGAAGAACTGCAAAAAATCAACTCTGGCGGGTTTGCAGCTGCAATGTGGGCGCACGCATATTTAGCAATGACGCACGTTACAAAAGAAGGCGACGACAGAATTAAAAACGAATATTTAACACCAAGTATCGATGGCGATAAAATAGGTTGTTTATGTATTTCAGAACCTTTCGGCGGAAGTGATGTTGCTGGAATGAGAACAACTGCTGTTAAAAAAGGAGATTCGTATGTAATTAATGGTTCTAAGACTTTTATTACAAACGGAATTTATTCTGATTATTTAGTGGTTGCAGCCAAAACAAATCCAGAAGACAAGCATAAAGGAATGAGTATTTTTATTATCGATAGAGATACACCTGGAATTTCATCAACCAAATTAGATAAATTAGGTTGGAGAGCTTCAGATACTGCAGAAATCGCTTTTGATAATGTGGTAATTCCATCAGAAAATTTAATGGGAGAAGAAGGAAAAGGTTTTCCTTATATTATGCAGCATTTTGCGTTAGAACGCTTAATTATGGCGATTAATGCGCATGCAAGAGCAGAATATGCAGTAGAATATGCAATACAATATATGAGTGAGCGCCAAGCTTTTGGAAAAACGTTGGATAAATTTCAGGCATTGCGTCATAAAATAGCAGAAATGGCGAGTGAAGTAGAGATGTGTAAAGAATTTAATTATTCAATTGCAAAAAGATTAAATGATGGAACGTATGTTGTAAAAGAGGCAAGTATGGCAAAAATGTTGTCAACCAAAATGGCAGATTCTGTGATTTATGATGCTTTACAAATGTTAGGCGGATATGGTTATATGGAAGATTACCCATTGGCAAGAATGTTAAGAGATAGTAGATTGGGTCCAATTGGTGGCGGAACTTCTGAAATTTTGAAAGAAATTATCGCAAAAATGATTATTGATAAAAAAGATTACAAGCCTGCGACTTAGTTTAATTGTTTTTGCGAAAATGGTTTTTCCCATTCGCAAAAATGATTGTAAACCCGCGACTTAGTTAGATTGCTAGATATTTAGACTGCTAGATGTTTTTTTATAATTGATAATTGGTAAGTGAAAACTGGTAACTGTTCATTGATAATTGAAATAATCAATACTTTTTACTTGCGCATTAAAAAAACCTTTGTATTTTTGCAGTCCAATTTAAAGAACGACATGAAAGGAGGTGCCAACATATGTTAATTATACCTGTAAAAGAAGGAGAGAATATAGATAGAGCTTTGAAACGTTTCAAAAGAAAATTTGATCGTACGAAGACTATGAAGAACTTACGTAACAGAAAGCATTTTACAAAGCCATCTGTAGCAAAAAGAGCTCAAAACATTAAAGCGTCTTACGTTCAAAAACTAAGAACTCAAGAAGAAGTTGGTTAGTGATAATCAGTTTTAAAAATATAAATCCTGTCAATTTTTGACAGGATTTTTTTGTTTTTATTAACGAAATTCACTTTTATATTATGTAACTTTGAGTGTGTAATTAGTAGTTGATACACTAGAACAAAAATTAGTAATATGCTTGTGAATTCTTTTTTAGAATATTTAGTTTTAGAGAGAAAATATTCAGCACATACAGTTTTGGCTTATAAAAAAGACATCACTTCTTTTTTTGAGTTTTGTAAAGAAGCATATGAAACAGAAAACCTTACGGATGTTAATTACAGTCAAATAAGATCTTGGATTGTAAAATTGGTTGATGATGGAATTTCGAACAACTCTATAAACAGAAAAATTAGTTCTTTAAAATCGTTCTATAAATTTTTACAGAAAACAAATCAGATTACATCAAATCCTTTAGCAAAACACAAATCACTAAAAGTTGCAAAAAAAGTTCAAGTTCCGTTTACATCCAAAGAAATAAATCAAGTTATTGAGAGTTTAGAAGAAGGTAGTGATTTTAAATCGTTAAGAAATAAATTAATTGTAGAACTTTTTTATTCTACAGGAATGAGAAGAGCAGAGTTGATACATCTAAAATTAGCGTCTATAAGTTTTCAATCAAAAACAATAAAGGTTTTAGGGAAAAGAAATAAAGAAAGATTAATCCCTTTGATTCCTTCTGTGTTAAAAACAATCGAAGAATATTTAATTTTTAAAAAAGAAATTGCAACCGACACTAATTATTTATTTGTCACAGAAAAAGGAAATAAAGTATACGAAACACTTGTTTATAGAGTTATAAATAATTACTTTAGTGATGTCTCTACAAAAGTAAAAAAGAGCCCGCATATATTACGACATTCGTTTGCTACTCATTTACTAAATCAAGGAGCAGATTTAAACTCGGTTAAAGAACTGTTAGGGCATTCAAGCTTAGCATCAACTCAAGTTTATACACACAATAGTTTAGAGAAAATAAAACAAGTGTACAACCAGGCTCATCCTAGAAGCCATAAAAAGTAAAATTATATGAAAGTATTTATTCAATCAGTTAATTTTAACGCAGATTCAGATTTATTAAAGCATGCTGAAACCAAAGTGCAAGGTTTGGTTAAGTTTCATGATAAAATTATAGATGCTGAGGTTTTCTTAAAAGTTCAAAACACGAGTGAAAAAGAGAATAAAATTTCAGAAATTAAAATTAATATTCCGGGCAGTGAATTGATTGTAAAAAAAGAGGCAAAATCTTTTGAAGAGGGAATTAGCATGGGTGTAGATTCGTTAAAAAGACAGCTTAAAAAGTCAAAAGAAAAATTAAGAGATTCTATGTCTATTTAAAAAACAAAAAAATAGGTAAAAAAAGTTTTAGAAATAAAAAAAACTTTATACATTTGCAGTCCGTTAGAAATAGCGGATTGTTTTTTTATGCAATATGCCGATGTAGCTCAGCTGGCTAGAGCAGCTGATTTGTAATCAGCAGGTCGGGGGTTCGAGTCCCTTCATCGGCTCAAAAAGACAAAAACGTTCATTGAAACAAGGGTGAGATACTCAAGCGGCCAACGAGGGCGGACTGTAAATCCGCTGACTACGTCTTCGCAGGTTCGAATCCTGCTCTCACCACGATAGTTTTTCAATTGAAAAACAAAGGATAAAAATAAAATGCGAAAGTAGCTCAGTTGGTAGAGCGTCAGCCTTCCAAGCTGAATGTCGCCGGTTCGAACCCGGTCTTTCGCTCTAAGTTTTAAGCCGGTGTAGCTCAGTTGGTAGAGCGCATCCTTGGTAGGGATGAGGTCACGGGTTCAACTCCCGTCGCTGGCTCAAATAAAAGTAGAATAAAATAAACACTAAATATATTTAACTAAGAATTAAAAATTAATAATCATGGCAAAAGGAACTTTCGATCGTTCAAAACCACACTTAAACATTGGTACTATTGGACACGTAGATCACGGTAAAACAACTTTAACTGCTGCTATTACAAAAGTATTAGCGGATGCAGGTTTTTCAGAGGCAAAATCATTTGATCAAATTGACAATGCTCCAGAAGAGAAAGAAAGAGGGATTACAATTAATACATCTCACGTAGAGTATCAAACTGCTAATCGTCACTACGCTCACGTTGACTGTCCTGGTCACGCGGATTACGTAAAGAACATGGTAACTGGTGCTGCACAAATGGATGGAGCTATTTTAGTAGTAGCTGCAACTGATGGCCCAATGCCACAAACAAGAGAGCATATCTTATTAGGTCGCCAGGTAGGAATTCCTAGAATGGTTGTATTTATGAATAAAGTAGATATGGTTGATGATGAAGAGTTATTAGAATTGGTAGACATGGAAATTAGAGATTTACTTTCTTTCTATGAATATGATGGAGATAATGGACCTGTTATTGCTGGATCTGCATTAGGTGCATTAAATGGTGAACAAAAATGGGTTGATTCTGTATTAGAATTAATGGCTGCCGTTGATACTTGGATTGAAGAGCCAAAAAGAGAAGTTGATAAAGATTTCTTAATGCCAATTGAAGATGTATTCTCAATTACTGGTCGTGGAACTGTAGCTACAGGACGTATCGAAACTGGTATTGCTAACACAGGAGACCCCGTTGAAATTATCGGTATGGGAGCTGGAAAATTAACTTCTACGATTACTGGTATTGAAATGTTCCGTCAAATCTTAGATAGAGGTGAGGCTGGAGATAATGCAGGTATTTTATTAAGAGGTATTGATAAAGAACAAATCAAAAGAGGAATGGTAATCTGTAAGCCAGGTTCTGTAACTCCACACGATAAATTCAAAGCGGAGGTTTATATTCTTAAAAAAGAAGAAGGTGGACGTCATACTCCATTTCATAACAACTATCGTCCACAATTCTATGTTAGAACTACGGATGTAACAGGAACAATTACTTTACCAACTGGAGTAGAAATGGTTATGCCAGGTGATAACTTAACAATTACTGTTGAGTTACATTCTACAATTGCAATGAACGTAGGTTTACGTTTTGCAATCCGTGAAGGTGGTAGAACAGTTGGAGCTGGTCAAGTAACTGAAATTCTTTAATTAGAGTTCATTTAATAACATTTCAAGGTGCTTCTCAATATATTTTGGGTTAGCACCTTGTGTTTACGGGCGTAGCTCAGCTGGTAGAGCACTGGTCTCCAAAACCAGGTGTCGGGAGTTCGAGTCTCTCCGCCCGTGCAAATAACTAATAATATGATAAAATATATCAAAGAATCATTTGAAGAATTAGGGAACCATGTAACATGGTTGCCTAGAGATGAGGCACAAAAATCAACGGTAGTGGTTGCTGTGTTTACAATAGTATTTGCATTGGCAGTTTTTGCTGTTGATTACGTTTTTCAATTAGGCTTAGATAACTTTTTTACCATGTTTAATAATTAATTATGGCTGATTCAGTTAAAAAGTGGTACGTAGTTAGAGCAATTGGTGGTCAAGAAAATAAAGTAAAAGCTTATATCGAAACTGAAATAGCAAGGCTAGGCTTGTCTGATTATGTTGATCAGGTTTTAGTACCAAAAGAAAAAGTTATACAAATTAGAGACGGAAAAAAAATACACAAAGAAAGAGTGTATTTTCCTGGTTATATAATGGTAGAAGCTAATTTAGCGGGAGAAGTTCCTCACGTAATTAAATCTGTAACTGGTGTTATTGGTTTTTTAGGTGAAACAAAAGGTGGTTCTCCAGTTCCATTAAGAAAATCAGAAGTGAATAGAATGTTAGGTAAAGTTGATGAACTTTCAGTTCAGGACGATAATGTTTCTATTCCTTATATTATTGGAGAAACAGTAAAAGTTGTTGATGGTCCATTTAATGGATTTGACGGTACTGTTGAAAAAATAAATGAAGAGAAAAGAAAACTTGAGGTTATGGTGAAGATTTTTGGACGTAAAACTCCATTAGAATTAAGCTATATGCAAGTAGATAAAATTTCATAATTGTTACACAAATAGAAATTGATTTTTAATCGCTTCCACGATTCAAAAATCTTAAACTAAAGTTTAAAAAATGGCAAAAGAAGTAAGTAAGGTTGTTAAATTACAAGTGCGTGGAGGATCAGCAAATCCTTCTCCACCAGTTGGACCTGCTTTAGGTGCTGCCGGAGTTAACATCATGGAGTTCTGTAAGCAATTTAATGCTAGAACTCAAGATAAGCAAGGGAAAGTTTTACCAGTAGCAATTACTGTGTATAAAGACAAATCTTTTGACTTTGTTGTTAAAACTCCACCAGCTGCAGTACAATTATTAGAAGCAGCAAAAATTAAAAAAGGTTCTGGAGAGCCTAACCGTAAGAAAGTAGCTAAAGTTTCTTGGGATCAAATTAAAGTTATTGCAGAAGACAAAATGGTAGATTTAAATGCATTTACAGTTGAGTCAGCAATGAAAATGATTGCAGGTACAGCTCGTTCTATGGGATTAACAGTAACAGGAAACGCTCCAGCTTAAATTTAATAACGGTTATTCAAAATGGCAAAATTAACAAAAAAGCGAAAAGAAGCAAGCGCAAAATTAGATAGTACAAAGTCTTATTCTGTAAGTGAAGCTTCAGCTTTAATAAAAGAAATAACAAATGTAAAATTTGATGCATCTGTAGATTTAGCAATACGTTTAGGAGTTGATCCTCGTAAAGCAAATCAAATGGTTCGTGGTGTTGTAACATTACCTCACGGAACAGGTAAAGATGTAAAAGTTTTAGCATTGGTTACTCCAGATAAAGAAGCAGAAGCTACAGAAGCTGGTGCAGATTATGTTGGATTAGATGAGTACCTTCAAAAAATTAAAGGAGGATGGACAGATGTTGATGTAATTATTACGATGCCAAGTGTTATGGGGAAATTAGGTCCTTTAGGTCGTGTTTTAGGACCAAGAGGTTTAATGCCTAACCCAAAGACTGGTACAGTAACAATGGATGTTGCTAAAGCTGTTGCAGATGTAAAAGCTGGTAAAATTGACTTTAAAGTTGATAAAACTGGTATTGTACATGCAGCAATTGGTAAAACATCATTCGACGCTGATAAAATTGCAGATAATGCAAATGAATTAATACAAACAATTGTTAAATTGAAACCTACTACAGCAAAAGGAGTATACATTAAAAGTGTATTTATGTCTAGTACAATGAGCCCTAGTGTTGCAGTTGAAGTAAAAGCAGTTTAATCTTAGAAATTATGACAAGAGAAGAAAAATCACAAGTAATCCAAGATTTAACAGCTAAGCTAGCAGATTCTAATATTATCTATTTAGCAGATATTTCAGGTTTAAATGCTTTAGCTACTTCTAATTTAAGAAGAGCTTGTTTTAAAGCAAACGTAAAACTAGCAGTTGTTAAAAATACATTGCTTTCAAAAGCAATGGAAGCATCTGATAAAGATTTCGGAGAGTTACCAAATGTATTAAAAGGAAATACTTCTATTATGATTGCTGAAGCATCTAATGCGCCAGCAAAAGTAATTAAAGAGTTCAGAAAAAAATCAGACAAGCCTGTATTAAAAGGCGCTTTTGTTGAAGAGTCTATTTATGTTGGTGATGACCAATTAGATACACTAGTTAACATTAAGTCTAAAGAAGAACTTATTGGAGATATTATTACCTTATTACAATCACCAGCTAAAAATGTTATTTCAGCATTGCAGTCTAGTGGTCAAAAACTTTCTGGTATTCTTACAACATTATCAGAAAAATAAGTACGCGCACTAATAAACTATAATAAATAAAATTTTTAAAAAACAATTAAAATGGCAGATTTAAAAGATTTCGCAGAGCAATTAGTTAACTTAACAGTAAAAGAAGTTAATGATTTAGCTACTATTTTAAAAGACGAATATGGTATTGAGCCTGCAGCAGCAGCTGTAGTAGCTGGACCAGCAGCAGGTGGTGCTGACGCAGGAGCTGAAGAGCAAACTGAATTCGATGTAATCTTAACAGCAGCAGGTGGTTCTAAACTAGCAGTTGTAAAATTAGTTAAGGAATTAACTGGATTAGGATTAAAAGAAGCTAAAGGTATCGTTGATAGTGCACCAGCACCAATCAAAGAAGGTATCTCTAAAGATGAAGCTGAAGGGCTTAAAGCATCTTTAGAAGAAGCAGGAGCTGAGGTTGAGCTTAAATAAGCTTTAAGAGCTTAAACAAACTTAGGTTTAGGTCTGTAGAACAAGCGTTCTTAGACCTAAACCATTTTGTGTATATATTCGTTTTATATTTTATTATCGATTTTAATCAAAAAAAATTTCTCTTTTGACAACGAAAAACACTACTGAAAGAATAAACTTCGCGTCAGCAAAATTGGGAACTGATTATCCAGATTTTTTGGATATTCAAGTAAAATCATTCCAAGATTTTTTCCAATTACAAACAAAAGCTGAAGAGCGTGGTGAAGAAGGTTTGTATAAAACTTTCATGGATAATTTTCCAATTACAGATACACGTAATAATTTTGTGTTAGAATTCTTAGACTACTTTGTAGATCCTCCAAGATATAGCATTCAAGAATGTATAGAAAGAGGTTTAACACACAGTGTTCCTCTTAAAGCGCGTTTAAAATTATACTGTACAGATCCAGAACACGAAGATTTCGAAACCATCGTACAAGATGTTTATTTAGGAACTATTCCTTATATGACAAACTCTGGTACGTTCGTAATCAATGGAGCAGAAAGAGTTGTAGTTTCTCAATTACACAGATCTCCAGGTGTATTCTTCGGACAATCATTCCACGCAAACGGAACCAAGTTATACTCTGCAAGAGTAATTCCTTTTAAAGGATCTTGGATAGAATTTGCAACTGATATCAATCAAGTAATGTATGCTTATATTGATAGAAAGAAAAAATTACCAGTAACAACATTATTTAGAGCAATCGGTTTCGAAAGAGATAAAGATATTCTAGAGATTTTTGATTTAGCAGAAGAAGTAAAAGTTTCTAAAGCTGGATTAAAAAAAGTATTAGGACGTAAATTAGCGGCTAGAGTTTTAAAAACTTGGCACGAAGATTTCGTTGATGAAGATACTGGAGAAGTAGTGTCAATTGAAAGAAATGAAATTATCTTTGATAGAGATACTATTATAGAGAAAGACCATATTGATGAGATTATCGAATCGGGTGTAAAAACAGTGTTATTACACAAAGAAGATCATCAAATGGGCGATTATGCTATTATTCATAATACGCTACAAAAAGATCCAACAAACTCAGAAAAAGAGGCTGTTGAACATATTTATAGACAATTACGTAATGCTGAGCCGCCAGATGAGGAAACAGCAAGAGGTATTATTGATAAATTATTCTTTTCTGAACAACGTTACAATTTAGGTGAAGTTGGTCGTTTTAGAATGAATACAAAACTTCAGTTAGACGAACCGATTGATCAAAAAGTATTGACAAAAAATGATATTATTACCATCATTAAATACTTAATTGAATTGATCAATTCTAAAGCAGAAGTAGATGATATTGATCACTTATCTAACCGTCGTGTTAGAACTGTAGGTGAGCAATTGGCTGGTCAGTTTGGTGTTGGTTTAGCTCGTATGGCTCGTACAATTCGTGAAAGAATGAATGTACGTGACAACGAAGTATTTACTCCAATTGATTTGATCAACGCAAAAACATTATCATCAGTAATTAACTCATTCTTTGGTACCAACCAGTTATCTCAATTTATGGATCAAACAAATCCATTAGCAGAGATTACACATAAGCGTCGTTTATCGGCTCTTGGACCTGGAGGTTTATCAAGAGAAAGAGCAGGATTTGAGGTGCGTGATGTTCACTATACACATTACGGTCGTTTATGTCCAATTGAAACTCCAGAGGGACCAAATATTGGATTAATATCTTCTTTAGCTGTGTTTGCAAAAGTAAACAACTTAGGATTTATTGAAACTCCATATGTAAAAGTTGCTGAAGGAAATGTAGACGCTAATAAAGAACACATCTACTTAAGTGCGGAGGAAGAAGAAGGAATGAAGTTTGCGCAATCTAATGTAGAAGTTGATGCAAAAAGAAATATTGTTGGAGACAGAGTTATTTCACGTGAAGGTGGTGATTTTCCAGTAGTTACTCCAAATGAAATTGATTATATGGACGTTGCTCCAAATCAAATCGCTTCTATTTCAGCTTCATTAATTCCATTTTTAGAGCATGATGATGCGAATAGAGCTTTGATGGGATCGAACATGATGCGTCAAGCAGTTCCATTATTAAGACCAGAATCTCCAATTGTTGGTACTGGTTTAGAGCGAAGAGTTGCAAAAGATTCTAGAATCTTAATCAATGCAGAAGGAGCAGGAGTTGTAGAATATGTAGATGCAAATAAAATTACAATTAAGTACGATAGATCTGACGAAGAAAGAATGGTAAGTTTTGATTCTGATGAAATATCTTACAACTTAATTAAATTTAGAAAAACCAATCAAGGTACTTGTATCAACTTAAAACCGATTGTAAAAAAGGGAGATAGAGTTACAGAAGGACAAGTTCTTTGTGAAGGGTATGCAACACAAAAAGGAGAGTTAGCTTTAGGAAGAAATATGAAAGTAGCCTTTATGCCTTGGAAAGGGTATAACTTTGAGGACGCAATTGTAATTTCTGAAAAAGTAGTTCGTGAAGATATTTTTACATCAATTCATATTGATGAATATTCTTTAGATGTTAGAGATACAAAATTGGGAACTGAAGAGTTAACGAATGATATTCCTAATGTTTCTGAAGAAGCGACAAAAGATCTTGATGAAAACGGAATGATTCGTATTGGAGCAGAAGTAAATCCTGGTGATATTTTAATTGGGAAAATTACACCAAAAGGAGAATCAGATCCAACTCCAGAAGAAAAATTATTACGTGCAATTTTTGGTGATAAAGCCGGTGATGTAAAAGATGCATCATTAAAAGCTTCTCCATCATTAAGAGGTGTAGTAATTGATAAAAAATTATTTAGAAGAGCAGTTAAAGATAAAACAAAGAGAGCAAGAGACAAAGAAGCAATTATTGCTTTAGAAAGTTCGTTTGTTACTAAGTTTGAAATTTTAAAAGATCAATTAGTTGAAAAACTTTTTGCGTTGATTAGCGGAAAAACTTCTCAAGGTGTATTTAATGATTTAGGTGAAGAAGTACTTCCAAAAGGAAAGAAGTTTACCTTAAAAATGTTAAACTCTGTTGAAGATTATGCGCATTTAACTCAAGGGTCTTGGACAACTGATAAAGATTTAAACAAATCTGTAGGAGAATTAGTTCATAATTATAAAATTAAAGTAAACGATTTACAAGGTAATTTACGTCGTGAAAAGTTTACAATTTCTGTAGGAGATGAATTACCAGCCGGAATTTTAAAACTAGCTAAAGTTTATGTTGCTAAAAAACGTAAATTAAAAGTAGGTGATAAAATGGCAGGTCGTCACGGAAATAAAGGTATTGTTGCTCGTATTGTTAGAGCAGAAGACATGCCTTTCTTAGAAGACGGAACTCCAGTAGATATCGTTTTAAATCCATTAGGTGTACCATCTCGTATGAACATTGGTCAGATTTATGAAACTGTTCTTGGTTGGGCAGGTCAAAAATTAGGAACTAAATATGCAACACCAATTTTTGATGGAGCATCTTTAGATCAAATCAACGAAATTACAGATGATGCTGGTGTACCTAGATTTGGACATACGTATTTATATGATGGTGGAACAGGAAAACGTTTCGATCAACCAGCAACAGTTGGTATCATTTATATGATTAAGTTAGGACACATGATTGAGGATAAAATGCACGCGCGTTCTATTGGTCCTTATTCACTAATTACACAACAACCATTAGGAGGTAAAGCTCAATTTGGAGGTCAGCGTTTTGGAGAGATGGAAGTTTGGGCATTAGAAGCATATGGTGCATCTAGTATCTTAAGAGAAATCTTAACAGTAAAATCGGATGACGTGTTAGGAAGAGCTAAAACGTACGAGGCTATTGTTAAAGGTGAAGAAATGCCAGAACCTGGTTTACCAGAATCATTTAACGTATTAATGCACGAACTGAAAGGTTTAGGATTAAACGTTCAATTAGAAGAATAACAAACAGTGAAATGTCATCAAGTCTTTTTTAAGGCTTGATGACAATCATATATTTAGAAGCCTCTTTAGAGGTCATTTTTACAATTTTAATTCGAATCCATTACCATGGCAAGAAAAAACGAGAAGTACACTGTAAAAAAGTTTAATAAAATCTCAATTGGATTATCATCTCCAGAAGCTATTCTAGGAATCTCTAGAGGAGAGGTGTTAAAACCAGAAACAATTAATTACCGTACACACAAACCAGAAAGAGATGGTTTATTTTGTGAGCGTATTTTTGGTCCTGTAAAAGACTTTGAATGTGCTTGTGGTAAATATAAAAGAATTCGCTACAAAGGAATCGTTTGTGACCGATGTGGTGTAGAAGTAACAGAAAAGAAAGTACGTAGAGATAGAGTAGGACACATTAATTTGGTAGTTCCTGTTGCTCATATCTGGTACTTTAGATCATTGCCTAACAAAATGGGATACCTTTTAGGGTTGCCATCTAAAAAGTTAGACATGATTATCTATTACGAGCGTTACGTAGTAATTGCTCCAGGTATTGCAAAAAATGCTGAAGGAGAACCATTACAAAAAATGGACTTCTTAACAGAAGAAGAATACTTAGATATTGCAGAATCAATTCCGCAAGAAAATCAATATTTAGATGATTCTGACCCAAACAAGTTTATCGCTAAAATGGGAGCAGAATGTTTAATTGATTTGTTAGCTCGTATCGATTTAGATGAACTTTCTTATGAATTAAGACATAAAGCAAATACAGAAACGTCTAAACAACGTAAAACGGAAGCATTAAAACGTTTAAATGTTGTTGAAGCATTTAGAGACTCTAATAAAGAAAGAGAAAACAAGCCAGAATGGATGATTATGAAGGCAGTTCCGGTGATTCCACCAGAATTACGTCCATTAGTGCCATTAGATGGTGGTCGTTTTGCAACTTCAGATTTAAATGATTTATACAGAAGAGTTATTATCAGAAACAACCGTTTGAAAAGGTTGGTTGAGATCAAAGCTCCAGAAGTTATTTTACGGAATGAAAAACGTATGTTACAAGAATCAGTAGATTCATTATTTGACAACACACGTAAATCATCAGCAGTAAAAACAGAATCTAACAGACCATTAAAATCGTTGTCAGATTCATTAAAAGGGAAACAAGGACGTTTCCGTCAAAACTTACTTGGTAAGCGTGTTGATTATTCTGCACGTTCTGTAATTGTTGTTGGACCAGAATTAAAGTTATCGGAATGTGGTATCCCAAAGGAAATGGCAGCCGAATTATACAAGCCTTTTGTAATTAGAAAGTTAATAGAAAGAGGAATTGTAAAAACTGTAAAATCTGCAAAGAAAATAATTGATAGAAAAGAGCCTGTAGTTTGGGATATTTTAGAGAATGTTTTAAAAGGACATCCTGTATTATTAAACCGTGCTCCAACGCTTCACCGTTTAGGAATCCAAGCTTTTCAACCAAAATTAATTGAAGGAAAAGCAATTCAATTACACCCATTAGTGTGTACGGCATTTAACGCCGATTTTGATGGAGATCAAATGGCAGTACATTTACCATTAGGACCAGAAGCTATTTTAGAAGCACAATTATTAATGTTGGCTTCTCACAATATCTTAAATCCTGCAAATGGTGCTCCAGTAACAGTTCCTTCTCAGGATATGGTACTTGGATTGTACTATATGACAAAAGAAAGAATCTCTACTCCAGAAGTTCCAATTAAAGGAGAAGGCTTGACTTTTTATTCACCAGAAGAAGTAAACATTGCTTTTAACGAAGAAATGGTTGATTTGAATGCTGGAATTAAAGTAAGAACTTACGATATTGATGAAAATGGAGAACAAGTTCGAAAAATTATTAAAACAACAGTTGGTAGAGTTTTATTCAACGAAGTTGTACCAGCAAAAGCTGGATATATTAATGACGTATTAACTAAAAAATCTTTAAGAGGTATTATTGGTGGAATTTTAAAAGCTACTGATATCCCTACCACAGGAGAATTTTTAGATAATATTAAAAACATGGGATATAAGTTTGCATTCCAAGGAGGTTTATCATTTAGTTTAGGTGATATTATTATTCCTGAAGAAAAAACATCAATGATTGCTGAAGCGAATGAAGAAGTAGATGTTATTATTGCAAACTATAACATGGGAATGTTAACAAACAAAGAACGTTACAATCAGGTAATTGACATTTGGGGTTCTACGAACAACAGATTAACAGAGTTATCGATGAAACGTTTGCGTGAAGATCAACAAGGGTTTAACTCAGTGTACATGATGCTAGATTCTGGAGCGAGGGGTTCTAAAGAACAAATCCGTCAGTTAACAGGTATGCGTGGATTAATGGCAAAACCTAAAAAATCTACTGCAGGTGGTGGAGAAATTATTGAGAATCCAATTCTTTCTAACTTTAAGGAAGGGTTATCGATTCTTGAATACTTTATCTCAACACACGGTGCTCGTAAAGGATTAGCCGATACAGCATTAAAAACTGCCGATGCAGGTTATTTAACGCGTCGTTTAGTAGATGTTTCTCAAGATGTAATTATCAACGAACAAGATTGTGGTACTTTAAGAGGTTTAGAAGTTATGCCATTAAAGAAAAATGATGAAATCGTTGAGTCATTAGCTGAAAGAATTGAAGGACGTGTTTCTTTACAAAATGTATACGCTCCATTAACAGATGATTTATTAGTAAACGCTGGAGAAGAAATTTCTTCGAATATAGCAGATGCTATACATGCAGCAGGAATCGATAGAATTCAAGTTCGTTCTGCTTTAACTTGTGAGTCAACTAAAGGAATTTGTGCAAAATGTTACGGACAGAGTTTATCTACCCGTAATAAAGTACAAATTGGAGAAGCAGTTGGTGTAATTGCAGCGCAATCTATTGGAGAACCAGGTACACAGTTAACATTAAGAACTTTCCACGTTGGTGGGGTTGCTGGAAATATTTCTGAGGATAATAAGTTAACAGCAAACTTTGATGGTAAAATTTCAATAGAAGATTTACGAACAGTAAAAGGTAAAGATGCAAGTGGGGATGAAATTGTTATTGTAATTTCTAGAACTGCAGAAATGAAAATTATTGATAAGAAAACAGGAATTACCTTAAGTACCAATAACATTCCTTATGGTTCTACTATTTTCGAAATGGATAGAAAATCAATAAAGAAAGGTGATGTTGTTTGTCAATGGGATCCTTTTAATGGTGTTATTGTTTCTGAATTTGGAGGTAAAGTTTGTTTTGATGATTTAGAACAAGGTATTAACTACTCTGTAGAAATTGATGAACAAACAGGTTTCCAAGAAAAAGTAATTACAGATTCTAAGAATAAGAAAATTATTCCTTCTTTAATTATAGAAGATAAAGATGGTAATGCTTTACGTTCTTATAGTTTACCTGTTGGAGCACACTTGATGATTGACAATGGAGAAACTGTAGAATCTGGTAAAATCTTAGTAAAAATTCCTCGTAAATCAGGAAAAGCTGGAGATATTACAGGAGGTTTACCTCGTGTAACAGAATTATTCGAAGCACGTAACCCTTCTAACCCTGCAGTAGTTGCAGCAATTGATGGTGTTGTTTCTTTCGGAAAAATTAAGCGTGGTAATAGAGAAATTATTGTTGAATCTAAAACTGGAGATGTTAGAAAATACTTAATCAAGTTATCTAATCAGATTTTAGTTCAAGAAAATGACTTTATCAAAGCAGGTATGCCATTATCAGACGGAGCAATTACTCCGATAGATATCTTGAATATTCAAGGGCCATCAGCAGTACAAGAATACTTAGTAAACGAAATCCAAGAAGTATATCGTTTGCAAGGTGTGAAAATTAACGACAAACACTTTGAGGTTGTAGTTCGTCAAATGATGCGTAAAGTTAGAATTATTGATTCTGGAGATACACTTTTCTTAGAAAATCAATTGATTCATAAAAATGACTTTATCGAAGAGAATGACGCAATTTACGGAATGAAAGTTGTTGAAGATGCAGGAGATTCTGAAAATTTAAAAGCAGGTCAAATCATTACTTCACGTCAGTTAAGAGATGAAAATTCTATTTTACGTAGAAATGATAAAAATTTAGCATCAGCAAGAGACGCTCAACCAGCAACAGCAGAACAAGTGTTGCAAGGTATTACAAGAGCATCACTACAAACTAAATCGTTTATCTCTGCGGCATCGTTCCAGGAAACTACGAAAGTGTTAAATGAAGCAGCCGTAAATGGTAAGATAGATACTTTAGAAGGATTGAAAGAAAATGTAATTGTTGGTAAGAGAATTCCAGCAGGAACAGGTATGAGACAATACGATCATATCATTGTAGGTCCAAAAGAAGAAATGGAAGAAAATCTATAAATATTTAAAGCCTACAAAATTTATTTTGTAGGCTTTTTTAATGCTATCAATATGGAAGATAATAATAACGAACAAGGACAACAACTAAATATAGAATTAGATGAAGCCGTTGCAGACGGAACCTATTCTAATTTAGCAATTATCAATCATTCGGTATCAGAATTTATTGTTGATTTTATCAATGTAATGCCTGGAGTACCAAAAGCAAAAGTAAAATCTAGAATTATTTTAACGCCACAACACGCTAAAAGATTAACCAAAGCTTTGGCAGATAATGTGCAAAAATTTGAACAGGCGCATGGTGAAATAAAAGATTACGAACAACCACCAATTCCAATGAATTTTGGACCTACTGGTGAAGCATAAAATAAAAAACCGAAACAATTGTTTCGGTTTTTTTATTTATAAATTTTCTGCTTAGATTTTAATTCCTCAAAAAAGAATTCATCATTGGGTATATTCATAATAAAAATCAGTATCTCTTAGATTATTGTTTACGTTTATGGTGTCGTTGTAAAAAATAGCTACACTACAATTAATCTATGCTTATTCAAACGAATGTGTAAATTATGTAACTCATTTCTGAAATTATGTAACACTTTTTTTTAAAAAAAACATGAAACTTTGTGCGCTTCTCTTAAAAAGAGAAATCAATGTTATTTATTAAATACCAATGACACCTACCTTAAAATCTACTCAAACGAAGATACTTTCCAGTGCGGTCTTATTTTGTTGTAACTTGTACAAAAAAGCAACCAATTGAAGTTATACATCAAATATATGGTAAGTAACCGCTGTAAAATGGTGGTGAAAGAAATATTAAAGGAACGTGGACTTCATTTTACTCCAGTTGAGTTGGGTGAAGTGGAAATCATGGAGAATATTTCTGAAGATGAACGCATTCTCCTCAAGGAAGAACTGCTCAAATCTGGACTTGAATTGATGGATGATAAAAGAGCGATGCTGATTGAAAAAATAAAAAATGTGATTATTGAAATGATTCATCATTCTGAAGAAGTAATCAAAGTAAATTTTTCTGATTTTTTAAGTAAAAAATTAGATTACAATTATACCTATTTGTCAAATTTGTTTTCTGAAGTACAGGGAATTACGATTGAGCAGTACATCATCGTTCATAAAATTGAACGGATCAAAGAATTGATGATTTATGACGAACTAAGCATTACAGAAATTACTTGGAAAATGAATTACAGCAGTGTGGCACATTTATCCAATCAATTTAAAAAAGTTACAGGACTCTCTCCGTCTCATTTTAAACAATTGAAAGGCAAAAGGAGAAGACCCATTGAAGAAATTGGAACGATTTCAAACAAAAAAGAAAAGTAGTCACTTTTAGTAAGCTAAATAACATGGAAACCGCTATCACCAAAAAATCGCAATATACCAGAAGCTTAATAGAAGCTAGTTTAGACCCCTTCGTGACCATCAGTCCCGAAGGAAAGATTACCGATGTAAACGAGGCGTCTGTAAAAATCACTGGAATTTCAAGAGAACAGTTGATCAATACCGCCTTTTCAAATTATTTTACAAATCCCAAAAAAGCACAAATAGGATACCGTCGTGTCTTAAAAAAAGGGTTTGTGGTAGATTATCCGCTAACCATAAAACACAAAAACGGGAATTTAACCGATGTTTCCTATAATGCTTCTGTTTATAAAGATGAAGCGGGGACTGTTCTTGGCGTCTTTGCGGCAGCTAGAAATGTGAGCGATCAAAAATGGGCCATCAATTTGAGAAAAGCCAATAAAAAACTGGCCTTTCAAAACAATGAAAAAGAAAAGCGAGCTGCCGAGCTAGTCATTGCGAATGAAGAACTGGCTTTTCAAAATATTGAGAAAGAAAAACGGGCCGCTGAGTTAGTAATTGCGAATGAAGAGCTGGCCTTGCAAAACAATGAGAAAGAAAAACGGGCCGCTGAGTTAGTAATTGCCAATAAAGAACTGGCTTTACAAAATATAGAGAAAGAAAAACGGGCTGCTGAATTAGTGATTGCGAATAAAGAATTGGCTTTGCAAAATATTGAGGCCATCAAACAAGGAATTACAAATAGAGAACTCGAAGCTTCTAACATTGATATAAAATTAGATTCTCAATACTCTTTAAGTCTTATTGAAGCCAGTCTTGACCCGTTGGTAACCATTAGTTCTGCAGGGAAGATTACAGACATGAATGCGGCGTTAACAAACATCACAGGGCTCACGCGAGAAGAGCTTACTGACACCAATTTTTTGGATTACTTTACAGAACCGAAAAAAGCGCGGGATGTGTATAAAGAAGTCTTCGCCAATGGTTCTGTTGTCAACTTTCCGCTGACGCTACGCCATAAAAAAGGCAAGCTGACCGACGTGTTGTTCAACGGATCGGTTTATAAAGATGATGAAGGAAATGTAGATGGTGTTGTGATTGTTGCCAGAGATGTTACCGAGCAAAAAAGAATTACGGCAGAACTTGCCGAAGCCATGATCTTTGCCGAGATGGCTACGGCAATTGCCGAGGAGGCAAAAAAGAAAGCAGAACAAGCCACGATAATTGCCGAAAGTGCGATGAAGGCAAAACAGCAATTTTTATCGAATATGAGCCATGAAATTCGCACCCCCATGAATGCCATTATTGGCTTTACAAAAGTGGTATTGAAAACAGAGTTGACAGCAAAACAAAAAGAATATTTAAATGCTATAAAATTAAGTGGCGATGCCTTAATTGTGTTAATCAATGACATTCTCGATTTAGCAAAAGTAGATGCTGGGAAAATGATCTTTGAAAAAATACCCTTTAAAATGTCGGTATCCATATCGGCAATGCTTCATTTATTTGAAAGTAAAATTCATGAAAAGAATTTGAAACTGGTAAAAATATATGATAGTAAAATACCAAAGGTGTTGGTAGGAGATCCTGTTCGATTGCATCAAATTATAATGAATTTGATGAGTAATGCTGTTAAGTTTACAACCAAGGGAGAGATTGTATTCAGCGTTAACTTATTAGAGGAAGACGAAAAGAAAGTAAGCCTTGAATTTTCAGTGAGAGATACGGGCATTGGAATCCCCGAAAAAAAAATAGATACAATTTTCGAAAATTTTCAGCAAGCATCTAGCAATACTTCTCGGTTGTTTGGAGGTACTGGGTTGGGGCTTGCCATCGTTAAACAGTTAATAGAACCGCAAGGGGGAAGCATCCAAGTAACCAGCAAAATTAATGAAGGATCTACTTTTCGTTTTGTGTTGAGTTTTCGAAAAACCAAATCGGAAGCGAATTTAGCAACACAACTCATTGATTTGGATTCGGAAATAACGAATGTAAAAGTATTGGTTGTTGAAGACATTGCGCTCAATCAATTATTGATGAGAACTTTGTTGGATGATTTCGGCTTTGAATGTGATATTGCAGGTAATGGATCCATTGCTATCGAGAAATTAAGAATGAAGACCTACGACCTGGTGTTGATGGATTTACAGATGCCCGAAATGAATGGATTTGAGGCGACCGAATACATTCGGAACAAAATGAAATTAACAATTCCCATCATCGCTATAACCGCAGATGTTACAACTGTTGATTTGGCTAAATGTGAAGCTGTAGGGATGAACGATTATATTGCGAAACCTGTTGATGAACGCTTATTATACAGCAAAATAGTGGGGTTTTTAAAAAAAACCTCCAGTATAAATATACCTTCTATAAGTGAATCAGGAGAACCTGAAGGGGATAAAAGTGCAGTGATTAGATGTACCGATTTAACCTATTTGAAAAGTCGGACCAAATCCAATCGCATATTGATGATGGAGATGATTAGACTTTATCTCGAACAAACACCACATTTGCTCATCGAAATGAAACAAAGCATGTTAGATAAAAATTGGAAATCGCTGCAAGCAGCAGTCCATAAAATGATTCCATCCTTTGCGATAATGGGTATTAGTACCGATTACGAAGATATGGCAAAAAAAGTTCAGGAATACGCGACCAGAGAAGAACAAACAGAAGGTGTGTTAGCGATGGTTTTAAAACTTGAAGAAGTTTGTCTACAGGCCTGTGGCGAATTAGAAATTGAATTGAATACTATAAAAAACAGCAAAAATGGATAACAGAAATAAAATAAAACTCTTTTTAGTAGATGATGATGTGGTATTTTTAAAATTGTTAGAAATTGAATTCCTCGAACATGCTGATTTTACGATTGAGACCTATCCAACAGGAGAGCTTTGTCTGGCTAATTTATCAAATAAACCCGATGTAATTATTTTAGATTACCAACTGGATGGGATTCAAAAAAATGCAGTAAACGGCATCGAAACCTTAGATAAAATAAAAGAGAAAAAGCCAACGATACCAGTCATCATGTTATCCTCTCAAGATAAAATAGATATTGCCATAAGCTGTATGCATCACGGTGCATTTGATTATGTGGTAAAAAGCGAAACAGCTTTTATCCGATTACAAAAAATTATCACTTCGATATTTGAATTGAAAAAAATAGAAAAACAATTGAATTGGTATATGGAAAGAATGTAATTTCTTTCCTTTTTTTATTTTAATCTGTGAATAATACAACTTATTCATAAAACTGTGTAATACTTCTCTTTATAAAATCTTTCACCTTTGTATGGTTGTCTTCGTAGTGGTTGATGTATAAAAAAAACACTTCGAAGTATCCGAAAAAATAGGAGAGTTCAAATCCCATTTTAAAAGCCACTTGATTCGTTAAACAAATTCAATTATGGCAACAACAGAAAAGGAGCATCAAACAGAGAGGTGATTTAAACGCTAATTAAAAATACACAATTATGAAAACTAAAACATTAGGTCTTACAGCTGCTATCATTGGAATATTCATGGTTATTTATACCGGTTTTAACTATATAACAAAAGAAAAAATAGTCGATATAGGTTCGGTAGAAATGAGTGTAAATAAGAGTCATTCTATACAGTGGTCACCAATTGCTGGTGTCGTATTGCTGATTGGAGGAATTGCATTAGCGGCTATAAGTAGAAAAAAATAATGTTCTTAATTTTAAAAACAACCCCCTTGTTTTGAGAAAATAAGTTCACCAAAAAAGAGTAAAAGAACATGAAAAATTTAACAGAAATAAAAGGAAGCTGGAAAGAGACAAAAGGGAAACTGAAACAGAAATTTGCGAAGCTTACAGATAGCGATTTGCTGTTTGTTGAAGGAAAAGAAGATGAAACCTTAGGTCGACTTCAAGTTAAACTTGGTAAAACAAAAGAAGAGATACAAAAACTTATTTCTCAATTATAATGTTGAGAGAGACCAAGTAAATTTATAAGTATCGCTGAACCTAAGATGAGAATTGAATATAGAAAAAGGAGTTCAAACAATTTACATCAAGAAAATTACTGAACTAAAAAATTATGAAAAATTTACTTTATGCTATCGCTGTAATTTTAGTTATTCTTTGGGCAATTGGATTCATAGGATACAATCTAGGAGGCTTAATACATATCTTATTAGTCATTGCGCTTATATCAGTGATACTAAGAATTATTAAAGGAAGAAATCCCCTTTAATACCATTCAAGATTTCAAATAATTAAAATAACAAATAGAGCCTCGGTTATAAACAGTATGTGCGTTTAAAAATAATTACTCGTATAAAGCTTTCATTATGGTTGCAAACCATTCTTAACACATTTAATTTTTTCAATCAGGCTATCAAAATAATAGATTTTGTGTCGCCTGTTTTGTCTTGCTCAATCCTTTTGTGAATGTGTAAAATATTATAAAATATTGAAAATCTGTGAATTACATAACTCTTTGTGAAAATTGTGTAAGGCTTCTAGTCTGTTAAATATCCACCTTTGTAGGAACAATAAATTAACCTTTAAAATCAAAAAAAAATGAAAGCTAAAAAAATACTTTTACCCTTTGCAATACTTATTATTGCATTTTTTTACAGTTGCGCCAAAGACAATTTCGTTGAAACCGATGGTGTTTGCCCGCTTGTAACGGTGACGAATCCTGATAACGGTGCCATAAACGTGCCTTTAAATAAGGTAATCACAGCAACGTTTAATGAAAAAATGAATCCATTAACAATTGGAGATGCTTCATTTCTCGTGGCAAAAAGTAATACTCAAATAAGTGGAAATGTCACATATTCAGATTCAACAGCTGTTTTTACGCCTACATCACCACTTGATTATAACACAGTGTATACGGGTACAATTAGAAGCTTAGTTACTGATGTAAAAGGAAATGCTTTGCAACAAGATTATGTGTGGGCATTTACCACCATTCTTCCTATAAAAAAATACCTAGTTGATACCTCTTCAAGTCCAACTGCTGGAGGTGTCACCTCTGGAGGTGGTTCTTTTGATGATGGAACGAGTGTTACGGTAACAGCAACCCCAAATACGGGCTACAATTTTGTGAATTGGACGTCGGCAGGAACAGCAGTTTCAACGAATTTAACTTATACTTTTGTGCTTAGTGCAAATGCAACTTTAGTGGCTAATTTTGAAGCAAAAACTTACACATTAAATGTAACAGCACAAAACGGAACAGTACTTAAAAATCCGGATGCGGTAACGTATAATGGTGGAGACACTGTACAACTTACGGCTACTCCTAATTCAGGATATGAATTTACCTTTTGGAGCGGAGATGCTACAGGAACTACCAATCCGTTAACAGTACTTATGAATGCTAATAAAAATATCACAGCAAACTTTAGTTTAATAACATCTGTTGTTTGTACTCCTGCAGTTGATTTGGGAACAGCTGGAAATTATGCGATATTGGCAGAATCTGGAATCTCTACTACGGGGACCACTTCAATTACAGGTGATATGGGAATAAGTCCTGCAGCAGCAACTTTTATAACCGGATTTGGTTTAAGTTATGTCGCTGGAAGCACTTACTCAACGTCAAGTTTGGTAACCGGAAAAATTTACGCTCCTGGTTATGCAAACCCAACACCTTCGAATTTAGTGACTGCCGTTAATGATATGCATACTGCATTTACTACAGGAAATGGATTGGCCGCAGGTACAACTGAACTGTTATCTGGAAATCTGAATGGTCAGACTTTGGCTGCTGGTATTTACAAATGGAGTACAGGGCTATCAATAACAAATGGAATTACCTTAGATGGTGGTGGTGATCCTTGCGCAATGTTCGTATTCCAAATTAGCCAAGATCTTACAGTAGCAAACAATACTATTATTACTTTAGCAAATGGCGCAAAACCAGAAAATATTTACTGGTTAGTTGCCGGTTCAGGTGCTGTGCTTGGAACAACTGTCCAATTCCAAGGAAATATATTATCTAAAACTTTGATCTCTGTAAATACAGGCTCTACAGTTAATGGTAAATTATTAGCACAAACAGCGGTTACTTTAAAAGCAAGTACAATTGTTAAAAAATAATTAAAAAATAATTAGTCCTCACTAATTGGTGAGGACTTTTATAAAGATTTTAAAAATTAAAAATTTTAATTCACTCAATTATGAAAAATACAATAAATTTAAAAAAGGGAACACGGGTTGTGTGGTCCTTAAAACAAACCTTGAAAACCTTGCTTATAGGGGTCTTGGTTTTAACAGGGCTTGAAGCTCCCCTTCAAGCACAGGAAGTACAGGCAACACACTACACAAAACCTACTTGGTACTTTGGATTGGCCGGAGCTGCAAACTTTAATTTTTACGACGGTTCAACGCAACAGCTGAACGCAGCTTTCACACCGCCTACAACCTTTCATAAAGGTTCTGGTATCGGACTTTTTTTGGCGCCAAGCATAGAGTTTTACAAACCTAATACACGATTCGGATTTATTTTACAAGCCGGACTAGACAACCGGAGTGGTCAATTTGATCAGCAACTAACCGATTGTAATTGTGCTGCCGACTTGTCAACGAACTTGAGCTATATTACTGTAGAGCCCAGTTTGCGTTTTGCACCAACCAAAGGTAATTTCTATGTATATGGTGGACCCAGATTAGCGTTCAACATCAACAAAGCGTTTACCTATCAGCAAGGAGTTAATCCAGCGTATCCAAATCAGGTAGCACCCGCTAATGTTAAAGGCGATTTTAGTGCTGTGAGAAATACAATTCTGTCTATGCAAGTTGGCGCAGGATATGATATTCCTTTGTCAAAAAACACTAGTAAAACACAATTGATGCTTTCGCCTTTTATAGCTTTTCAACCGTATTTTGGACAAAAACCGCGATCCATAGAAACGTGGAATCTTACCACGGTAAGAGCTGGTATTGTGCTTAAATTTGGTGTGGGTCACGAAATTGTAGTCGAAAAAGAAAAGGAAGTTGTCGCAGCAGTGGTTGTGATTCCCAAAACTAATTTTACAGTTATTTCTCCCTTAAATGTTCCTGCAGAACTAAAAGTAGTAGAAATTTTCCCTTTGCGTAACTATATCTATTTTGATAAAAATTCTACAGATATCTCAGAACGATATGTGTTGTTAAATAAAGCTCAGGTAAAAGACTTTAAAGAAGATCAAGTTGAAAAATTTGCTCCAAATACAGATCTAGGAGGTCGTTCAAAACGCGAAATGACCGTGTATTATAATATCTTAAATATACTTGGTGATCGTATGGGGAAAAACCCAAATACAAGCATTACTTTGGTTGGATCTTCAGAAAATGGGCCTGCACAAGGGAAATTAATGGCTGCCTCTATTAAGCGCTATTTGGTTGATCTTTTTGCAATTGATGCAACGCGAATAGCCATTGAAGGAAGAAGCAAACCCAAAGCTCCATCTTTTATCTCAAATCCTACAAAAGATGTAACCATGCTTCAAGACGGAGATCGAAGAGTTGACATTGAAAGCAGTTCGTCTGCGTTGTTAATGGAATTTCATAATGGTCCTACTGCTCCCTTGAAACCAGTTCTAATACGAGGAGTTGAGCAAGCACCTGTTGATAGTTATGTAATTTTTAAAGCTGCGGGAGAAAAGGAATCTTTTGACTCATGGAAGATGGAGATTACTGGTGAAGACGGAATGGTACAAAATTTTGGCCCCTATACGCAAGATGAAGTGAGTATTCCTGGGAAAGCTATTTTAGGAACAAGTCCCGAAGGAAATTACAAGGTAAAAATGATTGGTACAACAAAAGGAGGCATCGTTGTAACCAAAGAATCGACTACACATATTGTAGCCTGGACACCTTCTAAAGTTGATGAAGGAACGAGGTTTAGTATTATTTACGAATTTGATGATGCCAATGCAATAGCGATGTATAACAAATACCTTTCAGAAGTTGTGACACCTAAAATCCCAGCGAATGCAAAGGTGATTATACGGGGGCATACAGATATTATTGGAAAAGCAGATTATAACCAAAAATTATCGTTGGCAAGAGCCAATGATGTGAAAGCTATTCTGAAAAAAAGTGTGTCTAAATTAGGTACAAGGGGTGTAACTTTTGAAGTAACAGCCTTTGGAGAAGGTGAGGTAGCCGCACCTTTTGGAAATACATTACCAGAAGAACGTTCGTATAACAGAACAGTAATCATTGATATCATTTCTGCTAAAAATTAAGGAGCTTATTAAAATTTTTTAGAGTATAAATAAAAAGACAGCGAATTAATTCGCTGTCTTTTTATTTAATATATTTTAAAAAAGATAGAATTATATTTTTAAAGCATGTGAAAGGTGTTTATTTAACATTTACAATAGATAAGAATGTGTTATTTTTGGTAATTTTTTTCATTAAAATTGAATTATTTTAAAATAAAGATCCCTCAAAAAAGCACAAAATAGTTTAAATCTTTCTTGTTCTATCTAACAAATAAAAATCAGCTAACACCAAAGCAGTTAAAGCTTCTACAATAGGAATTGCTCTCGGAACAACACAAGGATCATGACGACCTTTACCATGAATTTCTGTAAGATTTCCTTCAGAATCGATGGTTTGTTGATTTTGCATAATGGTAGCAACAGGTTTAAAAGCAACCCGAAAATAAATATCCATTCCGTTGCTTATTCCGCCTTGAATTCCGCCAGATAAATTGGTTTCTGTTTTGCCATCAGCATTAAAAAGATCGTTATGTTCGCTGCCTTTCATTCTGCTTCCACAAAATCCGCTACCAAATTCAAACCCTTTTACGGCATTGATAGATAACATGGCTTTGCCTAATTCGGCATGTAATTTATGAAAAATAGGTTCTCCCAATCCAACAGGAATATTTTGTGCAACACAGGTAATGGTTCCGCCAATGGTATCTCCTTGTTTTTTAATCTCTTTGATTTTTGCAATCATTTTTTCTGCAGTAATTGCGTCTGGACAACGCACCATATTAGTATCAGTTTTAGAAAAATCTAATTCTTGATACGGTTTGTCAATAAAAATAGCTCCAACTGAAGAAGTAAACGCATTGATATTAATATGAGCAATTAATTGTTTTGCCAATGCTCCTGCAACCACCCAATTGGCAGTTTCGCGAGCAGACGTTCTTCCGCCGCCTCGAAAATCTCGAGTTCCATACTTTTTATCATAGGTGAAATCTGCATGAGAAGGACGATACACATTGGTGTTATGAGCATAATCTTTTGATTTTTGATTGGTATTCTGAATTTGAAAACCAATAGAAGCTCCTGTGGTAACTCCTTCAAAGATTCCAGATAAAAACTGAACTGTATCTGGCTCTTTACGCTGTGTAACAATTGCAGATTGTCCAGGCTTACGGCGGTCTAATTCTTTTTGAATGGCCTCAAAATCGACTTTCATTCCTGCCGGAAAACCATCAATAATTCCGCCTATAGCAATTCCGTGAGATTCGCCAAAAGTTGTAAGTTTTAATAAGTTTCCAAAAGAATTAAACATCGACTTTTACTTTTAAAGAGTTGAGAAGCGAAGTTACTTTTTTTTCTTAGAAAAACCATAATTTTATAAGTTGCATATTTTATAAGTTGCTATAAAACGCTAGCCATTATCAATTAGAAAAAATAATAGTAAAAAAGTTTAAAATCCTTTTAGGAACTCAAAAAAGATGCTATATTTGCATCCGCATTCAGGGAATACCTGATGAGGCTTCTGGAGAATTGGCAGAGTGGTCGAATGCGGCAGTCTTGAAAACTGTTGACTGTAACAGGTCCGGGGGTTCGAATCCCTCATTCTCCGCAAAATGAAACCCGTAACAAATTGTTACGGGTTTTTTATTTACATTATATTAAAAAGTGTATTTTTAAATGATGAATTTATTCAACCAAGAAACAATACAAAACATTCTGCCTTCTGATGGAATTACCAATTATCATGGTGCAATTCTATCGCAAGAACAAAGCCATTTTTATTATCAAAAATTGTTGTCAGAAATAGCATGGAAAAATGATGAGGCTGTAATTTTTGGAAAAAGAATCATTACAAAACGAAAAGTTGCTTGGTACGGAACTACAGATTATTATTACAAGTATTCTAACATAACAAAACAAGCATTAATTTTTACAGAAGATTTATTGGCGTTAAAAAAAATCGTAGAAAAAGAAAGCAATGCAACGTATAATTCGTGTTTATTAAATTTATATCATACAGGAGAAGAAGGAATGGCGTGGCATTCTGATGGAGAAAAAATGCTCAAGAAAAACGGAGAAATAGCATCGTTAACTTTAGGCGCAGAACGCAAGTTTTCCTTTAAACATAAAATCACCAAACAAAAAATAGATCTTGTTTTAGAAAGAGGAAGTTTGTTGGTGATGAAAGGCACAACGCAAACCAATTGGTTGCACAGATTACCGCCAACGAAACTGATTAAAACGCCAAGAATAAATTTAACTTTTAGAACTATACTTATTTAAAGAATCCGTTTCTTTGTAGAAATAGTTTAGCACTTTTGGAACAGAAAAATCAACAATCTACAAACCTTAATAAGTTTATCAGCAGCACAGGGATTTGCTCTCGTAGAGAAGCAGAAAAACTAATTATTGCCGGTAGAGTTACCATAAACGGAAACTCAACAGAACTTGGTAACAGAGTTTTTGATGGTGATGTTGTAAAAATTGATGGACGTGCGTTGCAGCCAAAACCCAAAACACTTTACATTGCTTTTAATAAACCTGTCGGAATTGTTTGCACGACAGATTCAAGAGAAAGAGACAATATTATCGATTATATAAATCATCCAGAACGGTTATTCCCTATTGGTCGATTAGACAAACCATCTGAAGGATTGATTTTTTTAACCAACGATGGTGATATCGTTAATAAAATTTTGAGAGCTGGTAACAATCATGAAAAAGATTATGTTGTAAAAGTTGACAAACCAATTACAGAAGATTTTATCAAAAAAATGAGTAACGGAATTCCGATCTTAGGAACTGTTACCAAAAAATGTAAGGTCACAAAAATTAGCACAAACACCTTTCAAATTGTATTGACACAAGGCTTAAATCGACAGATTAGAAGAATGTGTGAGTATTTAGGATACGAAGTTTTAAAATTACAACGAACTCGTATTATGAATGTACAACTCGATGCTTTAAAAATAGGGGATTGGCGCGAACTCACCGAAAAAGAATTGTCAGAAATTAATGCAATGGTGGCAAATTCTACAAAAACAGAAGAAGCATCTGTAGACAAACAAAAGCCTAAAAAGAAAGCACCACAAAAAACAGTAATACAACCAGATGCGTTTACTAAGAAAAGTGCTGTTTTTAGAAAAAACTCACCAAAATCGAAACGGAATTCTAATACATCCTTTAAAAGAAAAAAGAGATAAATCCTATCCTTTCTTTAACATTTCAATTCTTAAATAACTGTATCTTTGCCAGCAATGAAATTTGACTTAAAAATAACCGACCCAAAAAGTAAAGCTAGAGCTGGAGTAATGACGACAGATCATGGCGAAATTGAAACTCCGATTTTTATGCCAGTCGGCACCGTTGGTACTGTAAAAGGAGTGCATCAATCCGAATTAAAAAACGACATCAATCCTGATATTATTTTAGGAAATACCTATCATTTATATTTAAGACCAAAAACCAACATTATAGAACAAGCTGGTGGTTTGCATAAGTTTATGAATTGGGATCGAAATATTTTAACAGATTCTGGTGGTTATCAAGTGTATTCTTTATCTGGAAGAAGAAAAATTAAAGAAGAAGGTGTTAAGTTTAAAAGTCATATTGATGGTTCTTATCATTTCTTTTCACCAGAAAATGTAATGGAAATTCAACGTTCAATCGGAGCAGATATTATCATGGCTTTTGATGAATGTACACCATATCCTTGCGATTTTAATTACGCAAGAAGATCTATGCATATGACGCATCGTTGGTTAAAACGTTGCATCAATCATTTAGAAAAAACACCTTTAAAATACGATTATAACCAATCGTTTTTTCCGATTGTACAAGGAAGTACGTATAAAGATTTACGAAAACAATCGGCAGAATTTATTGCTTCTGTAGGAGCGGAAGGAAATGCAATTGGAGGGTTGTCTGTTGGTGAACCAGCAGAAGAAATGTATGCAATGACAGAGGTTGTTACCGCTATTTTGCCAGAAGACAAACCACGGTATTTAATGGGCGTAGGAACGCCAATTAATATTTTAGAAAATATTGCATTGGGAATTGATATGTTTGATTGTGTGATGCCAACAAGAAATGCAAGAAACGGCATGTTGTTTACAGCACACGGAACCATCAATATCAAAAATAAAAAATGGGAAAATGATTTTTCTGCCATTGATGATATGGATATTACCTTTGTAGATACGTTGTATTCTAAAGCGTATTTACGTCATTTATTCGCAGCAAAAGAATTGTTAGGAAAGCAAATAGCCACTATCCATAACTTAGGATTTTACTTATGGTTGACCAGAGAAGCAAGAAAGCATATCTTAGCAGGAGATTTTACCGAATGGAAAGATAAAATGGTAAAGCAAATGGACAAAAGATTATAATTTGAAAATTATTGATTCTTACATATTAAAAAGATATTTAGTAACCTTTTTTTTTACGTTATTAATCTTAATACCAATTGCTATTGCCATTGATATTGCTGAAAAAGTAGATAAATTTTTAGCTTCAGATACCATTACATTTTTTGAAATTGTCAATGATTATTATTTAAACTTTATCATTTATTATGCAAATACATTTATGCCTTTGGCATTATTTGTTGCTGTAATTATCTTTACTTCTAAGCTATCTAACAATACAGAAATTGTAGCAATTAACAACGCAAGAGTTTCGTTTACGCGTTTTTTATACCCTTATTTTATTGGCGCAACATTGGTTACCATTCTGGCATTGGTAATGAATCATTTTGTGGTTCCAAATAGTAGTAAGGTTCGTAAAAAATTTGAAAACACCTACATCTTGAAGCCAAAATATGGCGATAATATAGTGAGAGATTTTAGTCTGCAACTAACTGATAGTACATATATATTTATTCAAAGTTTTGATTTAATAAGGAATACAGGATATAATTTTTCTACAGAAGTGTATCATGGAAATAAAATAAAATCAAAACTAACAGCCAATTATTTTAATTGGGATAAGAAAGACAGTCTATTTAAATTGTCTAAATATAAAATTAGAAGAATTTATAAAGATAGAGATAGTCTTTTTTCAGGAAATGCTTTAGATACGGTTTTTGCATTTTCTCCAAAAGATTTAGTCTATAAAGCAGCATTAGCTCAAGAAATGCCCTCAGATGAATTGATAAAATTTATAAACATCTCTAAAAAGAGAGGAGTAAAAAATCTAAATGCTTACTTGGTAGAATTACACAAAAGAACAAGTTTACCAATAGCATCATATATTCTAACGATTATTGCAGTTGCTTTAGCGTTTAAAAAACGTAGAGGAGGAACAGGAGTTAATTTAGCCGTAGGTTTTGGGCTAATGTTTGTGTACATTTTTTTCTTAAAAGTTTCAGAAGTCTTAGGAGCTGTTGCCGGAGCAAATTCTTTATTAACCGTTTGGATCCCAAATTTTGTGTTCGGAGCTTTGGCTTTATACCTCTATTATAATGCCAGAAAGTAAACTAAAATATTTTTTACAACTCCATTTGATTGTATTTATCTGGGGATTTACTGCAATTCTTGGAGCTTTAATTAGCATTGATGCCGTTCCGTTAGTTTGGTTTAGAATGTTGCTAGCGGTCTTTTTTATTTTGCTGTATTTTATAGTCAAAAAGAAAAAATTATCAATTGATAAAAAAACCTTGCTTCAGTTTTTGTTAACGGGAATAATAATTGCCCTGCATTGGATTACATTTTTTAAAGCGATTAAAGTTTCTAATGTCTCAATTGCTTTGGTAACCATGAGTACAGGTGCTTTTTTTACATCACTTATAGAACCTTTGTTTTTTAAAAGAAGAATTAAAGCAGTAGAAATTCTTTTAGGATTATTAGTTATTGGCGGATTGTATATTATTTTTAATTTTGAAACAACCTATTATTTAGGAATTATATACGCCTTAATATCAGCATTTTTAGCGGCGTTATTTTCAGTTTTAAACGGAATATTTATCAAGAAAACAGCTGCGGATGTAATTTCCTTTTATCAATTATTTTTTGGGGTAGTATTTGTAACCGTATTTTTATTTTTTACAGATTCTTTTACAGCAGGTTTTTTTAATTTGAAAATATCAGACTGGTTTTACTTACTTATTTTAAGTAGTATTTGTACAGCATATGCATTTATTGTTTCGGTGAAAATAATGAAACACTTAACACCTTATACGGTAATGCTTACCATTAATTTAGAGCCTGTGTATGCCATCATTTTAGCGTTGCTTATTTTTGGTGATAAAGAAAAAATGAACCCTGAGTTTTATTACGGTGCATTTATAGTGTTGTTTGTTGTGTTGTTAAACGGAATTATAAAAAACAGTAGTGCAATTCGTCAAAAAATGAAAAAGAATAAAAAGTAAAAACTTTACAACAAAAACAAATTTTATAGTAAGTTTGTAATGTTGTAAATTCAATAAATTTAAAATTGATTTAGTTAAAATTAACCAATTTATATATGGAATATTTAGATTTTGAACAGCCAATTAAAGAGCTAGAAGACCAATTAACAAAGTGCCAGATTATTGGAGAAGAGAGTGATGTTGATGTTACTGCTACTTGTAGAAAAATTGAAAAAAAACTAGAAAAGACAAAGAAAGACATTTATAAAAATTTAACTGCTTGGCAAAGAGTTCAATTATCTCGTCATCCAAACAGACCTTATACTTTAGATTATATTAAAGCACTTGCCGGTAATACTTTTATGGAATTACATGGAGATAGGAGTGTAAAAGATGACAAAGCAATGGTTGGTGGTTTAGGTAAAATAGGAGATCAATCTTTTATGTTTATTGGTCAGCAAAAAGGATACAATACTAAAACACGTCAGTATCGAAATTTCGGAATGGCAAATCCAGAAGGATATAGAAAAGCATTGCGATTGATGAAAATGGCAGAAAAGTTTAACATTCCTGTTGTAACATTAATCGATACACCAGGTGCATATCCAGGATTGGAAGCAGAAGAACGTGGACAAGGAGAAGCAATTGCAAGAAATATTTTAGAAATGACTCGTTTAAAAACACCAATTATAACGGTTATTATTGGTGAAGGAGCTTCTGGTGGTGCATTAGGAATTGGAGTAGGAGACAAAGTATTGATGTTAGAAAACTCATGGTATTCTGTAATTTCTCCAGAAAACTGTTCTTCAATTTTATGGAGAAGTTGGGAACACAAAGAAGAAGCTGCTGAAGCGCTAAAGTTAACTGCAGAAGACGGAATTAAATTAAAAATTGTAGACGATATTATCAAAGAACCTTTGGGTGGAGCACATTCTGATAGAGCAACAACTTTTAAAGAAGTAGAAAGAGTTATTTTAGAAACGTATAAATCATTAAAAGAACTGAGTGATATAGATTTGGTGATGCAACGAATGGATAAGTATTCTAAAATGGGCGTTTTTAAAGGATAAAAAAATCAATCATAAAAAAAGCAGGAATTTCTTCCTGCTTTTTTTATGATTGATTTTTAAAGAAATTAGATTCCTAATTCTTTAAACAGAATCTCTAAATTAGGATCTGAGGGTCTTGGAGCATTTGCATTCACAATATTTCCTTTAGGATCTACTAAAATAAATCTCGGAATTCCATAAACTTGGTAATCTGTCATAAATTTTGAGTCTTTACCAGCATATAATTGAACTCCCGCTAAGCTTTTGTTTTTCACCATTTTTTTCCATTTAGACAACGCGTTATCCCAAGATCCAGCAGTACTAGCATTGTCTGTAGAAATACTTACAAATTCAATTTTTTTATGAGTGTATTTTTTTTCTAATTTTTTCAAAAAAGGAATTTGTGCAAGACAAGGTTTACACCAAGTAGCCCAAACATCTATATAAACATATTTCCCTTTAAAATCATCTAACGATGTTTTACCACCTTTGTAATTTAAATAATTATTAAACTTTGGAGAAGGTTTTCCTTTTTCTAATAATTCTTCTGTTTTTAGTTTTTGTAAAGCTTTTACATGTTGCGCATCGTAATTTTTTTCTAGTAAACTAAATAGTTCATTGTTTTGTTGATTGTTAACTCTAACAATCATGGTGTCTATCTCTCCGTGAAGTTTTTTTAAACTATCGTAACCATATTTTATGTTATCTAATTCTTTTGAAAAAGCATCTTTTTCTAACATAAATAATTTGCTAGTATTTCCTAAAGCCAAATTATATTTATACTGATCAATTAAATAATTGGTTGTATTTGCGCCAACTCCAGTGTATCTTGTTGATTCAAAAAACGAATTATTATCAGCAGTTAATTTTAAATCGAAACCATTTCTTAAAAAGGCAAAACCGTAATTTTTGTTATTGATAACCAGTGTATAATAACCAGCTTCTTTTAGATGAAGCGTATCTTTAAAAGCCCCGTCTTTATTAATTTTAATGTCTTTAGAATAGTCATTACTTTTTATAGAAAAAAGGCTATCCTTTTTGTCCATGTTTGTAAATTGACCAGATAAAGAAACAAAGCCAGGTGTTTCTTTTTTACAGGAAATAAAAGCTGTAAATACAATTAAGAGAAGTGTAATTTTTTTCATTTGTATAGGTTTCAAATTTGATGCAAATATAAGAAATTGATTGCTGCTATTTTATAGATGTTAACGTTATATTTTTCATAAAAAAAACCGAGCATAAAGCTCGGTTTCTAATTATTTCTTTTTTTGCTCTTCTGGAGCTTTTTTTGCTTTTTTAATTTTGATAGTAAGTGAGTTGTTTTTAGCATTTAAATCCATTACAATGGTATCACCTTCAGATAATTTAGAATTGACAATCTCTTCTGCCAAAGCATCTTCAATATACTTTTGAATTGCTCTTTTTAATGGTCTTGCTCCATACTTCTTATCAAAGCCTTTGTCTGCTATATAATCTTTTGCTTTTTCGCTTAGCTTTAACGTGTAGCCTAAATCGGAAATTCTGTGCAATAATTTATCAAGCTCAATATCAATAATTAAATGAATTTGTGCTCTTTCTAAGGCGTTAAACACCACTACATCATCAATTCTGTTTAAAAACTCTGGCGCAAACGATTTCTTTAACGCATTTTCTATAATTCCTTTGGCGTGTTCATCAGCTTGGGCAACTTTAGATGATGTTCCAAATCCAACTCCAACACCAAAATCTTTTAATTGTCTAGCACCAATATTAGAAGTCATGATAATAATCGTATTTCTAAAATCGATTCTTCTTCCTAAGCTATCAGTGATAAATCCATCATCTAAAATTTGAAGCAACATATTAAACACATCTGGATGCGCTTTTTCTATTTCATCAAGTAAAACTACAGAATAGGGTTTGCGTCTCACTTTTTCAGTTAATTGTCCGCCTTCTTCGTAACCAACATATCCTGGAGGTGCTCCAATCAATCTAGAAATAGCAAATTTTTCCATGTATTCACTCATGTCGATTCTTATTAAAGAATCTTCAGAATCAAATAATTCTTTTGCCAATACTTTTGCCAATTGCGTTTTTCCAACTCCAGTTTGACCTAAAAAGATGAATGACCCAATTGGTTTATTTGGATCTTTTAATCCAACTCTATTTCTCTGAATGGCTTTAACAACCTTGGTAACTGCTTCGTCTTGACCAATTACTTTTCCTTTAATTAAATTTGGTAGCTCGCTTAAGCGGCTGCTTTCTGCTTCGGCAACTCTGTTTACTGGAATTCCAGTCATCATAGAAACAACTTCTGCAACATTATCTTCAGTAACAATTTCTTTATTTAATTTAGAATCTTCTTCCCATTGTTTTTGGGCTGATTCTAAAGCAGCTTCAATATTTTTTTCATCGTCTCTTAGCTTTGCTGCTTCTTCATATTTTTGTCCGCTAACCGCTTTTGTTTTGTTAGAACGAATGCTTTCTAGTTCTGCTTCTAAAGCAAGAACTTGTTGAGGAACTACAATATTTGTAATATGAATTCGCGAACCAGATTCATCTAAAGCATCAATTGCTTTGTCTGGTAAATAGCGATCTGTCATATATCTATTGGTTAATTTTACACAGGCTTCAATAGCGTCGTCAGTATAATCAACATTGTGATGTTCTTCGTATTTTTCTTTGATGTTATGTAAAATCTGAATTGTTTCTTCAACCGTTGTTGGTTCTACAATTACTTTTTGAAAACGACGTTCTAAAGCGCCATCTTTTTCGATATTGGTTCTAAACTCATCCAAAGTTGTTGCTCCAATACATTGAATTTCTCCACGAGCCAACGCAGGTTTTAACATGTTAGAAGCATCTAAAGAGCCCGTTGCCCCGCCAGCGCCAACAATGGTGTGAATTTCATCAATAAACAAAATGATATCTTCATTTTTTTCCAATTCATTCATCAACGCTTTCATGCGTTCTTCAAACTGACCACGATATTTTGTGCCAGCAACTAAGCTTGCTAAATCTAAAGAGACAATTCGTTTGTCAAATAAAATTCTAGAAACTTTTCTATTTACGATTCTTAAAGCTAATCCCTCTGCAATTGCAGATTTCCCAACTCCAGGTTCTCCAATTAACATTGGATTGTTCTTCTTTCTTCTACTTAGTATTTGCGAAACACGTTCAATCTCTTTTTGTCTTCCAACAACAGGATCTAGTTTGTTTGCTTCTGCTAATGCCGTTAAATCTCTACCGAAATTGTCTAAAACTGGAGTTTTAGATTTTTTAGCAGCCGCAGCACCTTTTTGTGGCTGTTGCCCGTAAGGATTTGGTTTTTCCTCGCTAAACTCATCATCAGACGGAGTTTCAGCAATCGGATCTGTAGAGATTTCTGAATCATCCGTATGCAATTGTTTATAAAAAGCTTTTGCTTGATCATAATCAATATACATTTTGTTTAACAGTTTTGTTGTTGGGTCATTTTCATTTCTTAAAATACACAACAACAAATGTGCAGTGTCAATAGAGTCACTTTGGTACAATTTAGCTTCTAAGAAAGTTGTTTTTAATGCTTTCTCTGCTTGTCTAGTTAAATGCAAGCTTTTTTTCTTTTCTCCAACTTCTGTAAAACTAATTGCTGCAGGATTTAATTTTTCAATTTTTTTCCGCATCAATTCTAAATCAACATCAAAAGCAGTCATTATGTCAATTGCTTTGCCTTCTCCTTTTCTAATTAAACCTAGTAGCAAATGCTCTGTTCCAATAAAATCATGACCTAAACGTAAAGCTTCATCTTTACTAAAGGTGATTACATCTCTTACTCTTGGTGAAAAATTATCGTCCATATATTTGTATATCTATATTGTAAATTTAGTAGATTTTTTATGAAAAAATTACAAAAAAAGTGCCAGTTTAAAATATTTGTCAAATTGTCTTAAAAAATATGATTAGAAATGGTTGAAAATCAGTCGTATAAATCATGTTAAAAAATATTAAAAAATGTTGATAACTCTAGGCAATCAGGTGCTGTTTTTTTTTGAGTAAAAAGGGAAAAAATTGTATCTTGCTCGTTTAAGAAATTAGTATAAAAATTAATACATAAATATATATGACAGACGGAGAAAAATTGATCCCGATTAATATTGAGGAACAAATGAAATCTGCGTACATTGATTATTCAATGTCGGTTATTGTTTCAAGAGCATTACCAGATGTAAGAGATGGTTTAAAACCAGTGCATCGAAGAGTTTTGTTTGGAATGCATGAGTTAGGGATTAAAGCTACAGGTTCTTATAAAAAATCAGCAAGAATTGTTGGAGAAGTATTAGGAAAGTATCATCCGCACGGAGATACTTCGGTGTACGATTCAATGGTACGTATGGCTCAAAATTGGAGCGTTCGTTACATGATGGTTGATGGACAAGGAAACTTTGGCTCTGTTGATGGAGATAGTCCAGCAGCAATGCGTTATACAGAGGTTAGAATGCAGAAGATTTCTGAAGACATGTTGTCTGATATTGAAAAGGATACTGTTGATCATCGTTTAAATTTTGATGATACTTTACTGGAACCAACTGTTTTACCAACTCGTATTCCGAACTTATTGGTAAACGGAGCCTCTGGAATTGCAGTAGGAATGGCAACAAACATGGCGCCACACAATTTAACAGAAGTTGTAAACGGAACATTAGCTTATATAGAAAATAGAGATATTGAAATTGATGAGTTAATGCAACATGTGAAAGCTCCCGATTTTCCAACTGGTGGAATCATTTATGGTTACGAAGGTGTAAAAGAGGCATTTCATACAGGTCGTGGACGTATTGTAATGCGCGCAAAAGCTGTAATTGAAGAAGTGAAAGGACGTGAGTGTATTATTGTTACAGAAATTCCGTATCAAGTTAATAAAGCAGAAATGATTAGAAAAACTGCGGAGTTAGTAAATGATAAAAAACTAGAAGGAATTGCAAATATTAGAGATGAATCTGATAGAAACGGAATGCGTGTTGTGTATATTTTAAAACGTGATGCAATACCAAACATCGTTTTAAATAAATTATACAAATACACTTCTTTACAAACCTCTTTTAGTGTAAATAATATTGCATTGGTAAAAGGAAGACCAGAGCAATTAAACTTAAAACAATTAATCCATTATTTTGTAGAACACAGACACGAAGTTGTTGTTCGTAGAACAGAATATGAATTGAAAAAAGCAGAAGCTAGAGCACATATTTTAGAAGGATTAATTATTGCTTCAGACAATATTGACGAAGTAATCAAGATTATTAGAGCTTCTAGCAATGCAGATGAAGCTCGTGAAGCTTTAATTGTTCGTTTTGAATTGACCGAAATTCAAGCCAAAGCAATTGTAGAAATGCGTTTGCGTCAGCTTACAGGTTTAGAGCAAGATAAATTGCGTTCTGAGTTTGATGAAATCATGAAAACAATTACCGATTTAAAAGATATTTTAGGTGATGAATCTAGACGTTATCAAATTATTACTGATGAGTTAATTGCTGTAAGAGATAAATATGGTGATGCACGTCGTTCTCAAATAGAATATGCTGGTGGAGATATGAGTATCGAAGATATGATTCCAGATACCCAAGTTGTGGTTACAATTTCTAATGCTGGATATTTAAAACGTACAAATCTTGATGAATATAAAGTTCAGAATAGAGGAGGAAGAGGTCAAAAAGGAACTGCAACTAGAAATGAAGACTTCTTAGAGCATTTATTTGTAGGTACAAATCATCAATACATGTTGTTCTTTACTCAAAAAGGAAAAGTGTTTTGGATGCGAGTTTACGAAATTCCCGAAGGTGGTAAAAATACCAAAGGAAGAGCAATGCAAAACTTGATCAATATAGAACAAGACGATAAAGTTAAAGCATTCTTGGTAACTCAAGATTTAAAAGACGAAGATTACATCAATAATAATTATATCATAATGGCCACTAAAAAAGGTCAGGTTAAAAAAACATCTTTAGAGCAATATTCTCGTCCAAGAACAAACGGAATTAATGCAATTACCATTAAAGAGGGTGATGAATTGCTAGAAGCGAAATTGACAAACGGAGAAAGTCAAGTAATGTTAGCTTTAAAATCAGGAAAAGCAATTCGTTTCGAAGAAAGTAAAACTCGCCCAATGGGAAGAACAGCTTCTGGAGTTAGAGGAATTACGTTGCAACATGAAAATGATGAAGTTATTGGAATGGTTGCAGTGAATGATGATGAAAGTAATATTTTAGTAGTTTCTGAAAAAGGATATGGTAAAAGATCTAATTTAGAAGATTACAGAATTACCAATAGAGGAGGAAAAGGTGTAAAAACTTTGAATATTACAGAAAAAACAGGAAATTTGGTGGCTATTAAGAATGTTACAGATGAAGATGATTTAATGATCATTAATAAATCTGGAATCACAATCAGAATGGCAGTCTCAGATTTACGTGTAATGGGAAGAGCAACTCAAGGAGTTAAACTAATTAACATTAAAGAATCTGATAGTATTGCTGCTGTAGCAAAAGTACAGCACGAAGACGAAGAGGAAATAGAAGAAAATGAAAATGGCACAGAAGTTGACAATACCACAGCCGAAAGTCAAGAATAAAAAAAAGGACGATTAAAATTATTTAGAATGAAAAAACAAGTATTATTAGTAGCGTTAGGGTTGTTTACAGTGACAGCTTTTTCGCAAAAAAATGAATTAAAAGCAGCAGAAAAAGCTATAAAAAAGCAAGATTTTACAGGTGCTGTTACAGCAATTAATTCAGCAGAAGGATTAATAGCAAATGCAGATGCTAAACTAAAATCTAAATTTTACTTTTTAAAAGGTCAAGCTTTTGGCGGTAAAAAAGATTTTGCTACGGCAGCAAAAGCATATAGTGATTTATTTGCTTTTGAAAAATCTATTGGTAAAGAACGTTATTCAGACAATGCTATTCCTTTATTAAATGCTTTAAAAGATGAAGTAAATAAAAGAGCGTTTGCACTTCATGACGCTAAAAATTATAAAGAAGCTGGAAAAGCATTTTATCTAAGATACACATTAGATAAAAAAGATACTTTGTATCTAGCTAATGCAGCTCAGTTAGCTTTACAGGCGGAAGATTTAGATAATGCTTATAACTACTATAATCAGCTAAAAGATTTAGGGTATACAGGTGTTAAAAAAGAGTATGGCGCAATTGATAAAGAATCAAATAAAAAAATTCTTTTTAATTCTAAAGAAGAAATGAATCTGATGATGAAATCTGGTAGATACATCAATAATTCCATTACAAATACACCATCAAAAAGAAATGATGTTTTAAAAAACTTAGTATCTATTTTATCAAAGCAAAAAAAGTTTAAAGAAGCAATTGGTTTAATACAACAATTACGTAAGCAAGAACCAGGTAATTTGCAATTATTATTAACAGAAGCATTTATTTATAACGATCTTAATCAACCTGAAAAGTTTGCAGCATTAATGAAAGAAGCTACAGAGAAAGATCCAACAAATCCAGATTTATATTTTAATATTGGAATTGTAAATTACAATGCTAAGAATATTGAAGAAGCTGAAGAATATTTTACGAAAGCCGTGGCAATTAAAGCAGATTATCCTAAAGGAAATTGGATGTTAGCAAACACGTTATTATTAAAAGACGGAGATTTAGTAACTAAAATGAATGCTTTACCAATGTCAGATGTAAAAAACTACGAAAAGTATCAAGCTAAACGTAAAAAATTATTTAATAAAGTTTTACCAATTTTGTTAAAAGCAGATAAAGCCGAAAGAACAGCAACAAGTGTTAGAATGCTTATAGGAGTTTATGAGCAATTAGAAATGTCTGATAAAGCTTCTGAATTAAGAAAAGTATTGGATACACTAGAGTAAATTTTAACTAAATCAAATAAAAAAACCGAAACAATTGTTTCGGTTTTTTTGTGTTAAATAATTTTTTTAATTACTCTCAGTTTGTGTGTGTGCTTATTCAAATCTACGTTGTAAACTCCGCTATGATCTAATCGGTCTATTCTAACTTTTCCGTGCGCATGAATAATATAATTATCTTTCATGATAATCCCTACATGTGTAATAATTCCTTCATTATCATCAAAAAAAGCCAAATCTCCAGGTTCGCTTTCTTCGATAAAACTTAGCACTTCTCCTTGAGTTGCTTGTTCTTTTGCGCTTCGTAATAATTGATAACCGCAAAGTTTATAAACCATTTGTGTAAAACCAGAACTGTCAACTCCAAAAGGTGTTTTTCCTCCCCAAAAGTGTGGCGTATTTAAAAACAAGAAAGCTGTTTTTAAAATATATTCTTTCTCTAATTTTTTATTGATAATAGCACCTTCATACGAATATTCTTTCGCGCCGATAAATGTTTTTTTATTACTAAAAAAAGGCAATGTTGCTCCAATAGATATTGTAGATAAACTTCCATTTTCTTCGGTGATAAAATCGATAAGTTCACCTGATAAAGTTGCTTTAGAATTAGACAATTCTAAGTACGTTTCTTCTTCAATTTCTTCAAACTGCTTATTGTCAATAAAACCTTCGCAAGAATCAAAATGAATTCGAATTTTGCTCCAGTTTCTTCTTTTTTCTAACACTTTAAAATGCTCGCCAAAAAGGACTTGAGAAACCATTTCAGATTCATCTGAAGCCTCAATTCTTAAAGGAACAATACTTAAGTTACAAATGCCAAAATACATTGAATAATTATTAATTATTATTTATTTGATTGTAAATTGTTTTTCTTGAGGCAACAAAAATTGATGTTAATTCTTTGGCTTCAGAGAGTGATATGTTAGCTCTTTCTTTTGTTAGAAATTGTCTTTTGACTAAAAACTCAATCCAAAAAATACTTTCATCTGCTTCTTCGATAACAATGCTTAGTTTGGCTACAAAAGCCTTTTTTGATTGCCCTAAACAAGCAGCTCTATAATTTGCAGCAACAGAAGTACTACATCTAATTAATTGACCTTTAATATGATTTCCTAAATAAGTATTTGGCAGTTCTAGAGCTAAATCTACTGTGTTGTGAGCAAAAGTTTTAGTTCTTAGTAACAACTGTTCTTTCATAGGAAAAATAAAAAATAATCAATAATAATTTAAAACTTAAATAGATTCAATGACCATTGCGCTTGCGCCACCGCCGCCGTTACAAATTGCCGCAGCACCAATTTTTGCATTGTTTTGCTTTAAAACAGAAGTTAAAGCAATAATAATTCTTGCTCCAGAAACTCCTAAAGGATGTCCCAAAGAAACTGCTCCACCATTTACATTTACTTTGTCAGAAGACAATCCCAAAATTTTCATATTTGCTAAACCTACAACAGCAAATGCTTCGTTTAACTCAAAATAATCTACATCATTTATTTCAATTCCCGCTTTTGCTAATGCTTTAGGCAATGCTTTTGCTGGCGCAGTTGTAAACCATTTTGGTTCGTGTGCTGCATCTGCATAGCCTTTAATTTTTGCAAGCGGAGTAAGATGTAATTCTTTTGCTTTTTCTGCCGACATTAAAACCAACGCTGCTCCACCATCATTTATTGTAGATGCATTTGCGGCAGTAACTGTTCCTTCTTTTGAAAAAGCTGCTCGTAAAGCAGGAATTTTTTCCATTTTTACGTTTTTGTATTCTTCATCTTCAGAAAAAATAATTGGTTCTCCACGACGTTGAGGAATTTCAACAGGAACAACTTCATCTGCATATTTTCCTTCTTTCCACGCATTTGCAGAACGATGGTAAGATTCTATCGCAAAAGCATCTTGATCTTCTCTAGAAAAATGATATTCTGTTGCGCATTCATCAGCACAAACTCCCATTGCAACTTTTTCGTAAGCATCAACCAAGCCATCTTTTTGCATTCCGTCTTCCATAGTAATTGGCCCAAATTTAGAACCATTTCTTGCGTGTTGGTAATGTGGAATCATACTCATGTTTTCCATTCCACCAGCGACTACAATTTCTGCATCACCCAAAGCAATAGTTTGAGCTGCCAACATTATAGATTTCATTCCAGAAGAACACACTTTGTTAACGGTTGTACAAGGAACTGTGTTTGGAATTCCTGCAAAAATGGCTGCTTGCCTCGCTGGAGCTTGACCTAATCCGGCAGAAACAACATTTCCCATAAATACTTCTTCTACCAATTCTGGATTTAAATTGATTTTATCTAAAGCACCTTTTATGGCAACAGCACCTAATTTTGGAGCAGGAATAGAAGATAAACTTCCCATAAAACTACCAATTGGAGTTCTTGCTACCGATACAATTACTACTTCTTTCATATCTATATATCTTAAATGTTTTGTACATTACTATGTGTATTGCAAAAATAACTATTTTATTGTGAGCAGTAAAATATAAGGAGACCATTTCTTACACAAAGAATAAAGTTAAATCTAATTTTTGATGAAGAAACTATTTAAAGTAAGTTTGTAAATATATTCTAAGCAGCTAAAAGTAAACAAATGAGTAATTTTATTAATAAAGTGTATAAAAACAATGCGATAGTTTATAAAGTATTGTTGTTTTTAATAGCTGTAGTTTCTATTGTGTATTTGTTTCCTAAAGGAGGGCAATTTAAATATGATTTTAGCAAAGGAAAACCTTGGCAATACGATAATTTATATGCAACTTTTGATTTTTCGATTCAAAAAAGCGATGAAGAAATCAATCAAGAAAAACAAGAAATTACCAGAAATAATAAATATTATTTTGAATACAGTAACGAAACGGTCTTAGCTGTTAAAACAGCATTTACAACTAAAATCAATTATATTCAAACGAATGACTCTATTGATCATCAACAAATGTTGAGATTGATATCAATAGGAAATTTTGTGATTGACGAGGTTTATAAATTTGGTTTTTTAGATGAAGCAAGTCAAGGAAAAATTTTTAATGAAAATGATATTATTTACCTGCGTAATAATAATGTTGTAAAAGAAGTTGCTTATAATAAGTTGCTGGTTTATAAAGAAGTATTGCAATTAATTACAAAAAATATTGGTAAATCTCCTTTAAGCTATTCAGAAAATGAATTGTTAAATACCTTATTAGAAGTGTTAAAACCAAATGTTAGTTTTGATGCTGGCTTTACACAAAAAGCGTTAGAAGAATCGTTTAAAAACATTTCATTTACAAGAGGTTTAGTAACATCTGGCGAACTAATTATTTTAAAAGGAGATATTGTAGAAGGACGAAAATTAGCTGTTTTAAACTCCTTAAAAAAAGAATCAGAATCTAAAGTTTGGACAGAATCAAATTATTTATGGATTGTCTGTGGCTATACAATTTTAGTATCCTTAGCTTTATTAATGTTGTTACTTTTCTTAAAAAAATCTCGATTAGAAATTTACAAAAACAATAATAAAGTAACATTTATCTTTTTTAATGTTTTCTTAATGATTTTAATACAAACGCTTGTTATTAAATACAATTCTGATTACTTATATATTGTTCCGTTAAGTATCTTACCAATCGTTTTAAAAGCCTTTTTTGATGCCAGATTAGGATTGTTTGCACACGTACTAACGGTGTTGTTGTTAGGTTTTATTGTGCCAAATAGTTTTGAGTTTATCTATTTGCATATTATTGCAGGAATGGTAACAATTTTAACGGTTTCTGATCTTTACAAAAGAGCAGGATTGTTTATTTCAATTGGACAAATTACCTTAATTTATATGATTACTTATTTTGCGTTTTCAATTATAAAAGAAGGAAATGCATCTCAAATTAATTGGTATTATTTTATGCTGTTTTCTGCAAACGGATTGTTATCATTTTTATCGTTGTTCTTTATTTATATGTATGAAAAAATCTTCGGATTGGTTTCTGATGTAACTTTATTAGAATTATCAAACACAAACACAAAATTACTGAGAGAATTAAACGAAAAAGCTCCAGGAACATTTCAACACTCAATGCAAGTTGCAAGTTTGGCTGAAGCTGCAGCAAATGAAATTGGAGCAAATTCGATGTTGGTAAGAACGGGTGCATTGTATCACGATATTGGTAAAATGTTAAATCCGATGTATTTTATTGAAAATCAATCTACAGGTGTTAATCCACATAATGATTTATCACCAAGAGACAGTGCCTATTTAATCATCAACCATGTGATAAAAGGAATTGAATTAGCAAAAGAGCATCGTTTACCAGACAGAATTATAGATTTTATAAGAACACATCACGGAACCAGTTTGGTGTATTATTTTTATAAAAAAGAGCAAGAATTGTTTCCTGAAGAAACCGTTGATATTAAAAAGTTTCAATATCCAGGTCCAATTCCCTTTTCAAAAGAAACCGCAATCTTAATGATTTGTGATGCTTCAGAAGCAGCTGCAAAGAGCATTAAAAATCCAACTGCACAAGCTATAGAAACATTAATAGATAAGATTGTAGAAAAACAAAAATCTGATAATCAATTTATTAATTCTGATATTACTTTTAGAGAAATAGAAAAGATAAAAAAAGTTGTAAAAAAGAAATTGATGAATATGTATCACTTGCGAATTGAATATCCAGATTAGACGATAAACTTTAAGAAAAAAACCTAAAAAAAGGTTGTAAAATTACATTTGTAGTATTACATTTGCACTCGCAATTTTTAATTAATACTTAAGTATTGTTAAGGAGAGGTGCCAGAGTGGTAATGGAGCAGATTGCTAATCTGTCGACGGGTAACTGTCGCCAGGGTTCGAGTCCCTGTCTCTCCGCAAAATTTTGCAAACTCGGGGTGTAGTTCCGCATTAAAGCGACATAAACTACGCTCAGAGAATAAAAGAGTGTAAAAAGAGCTTTTAGATTTTTAAAATCATATAGAATTCTTTGAAACTCGGGGTGTAGCGTAGCCCGGTCATCGCGCCTCGTTTGGGACGAGGAGGTCGCAGGTTCGAATCCTGCCACCCCGACAAATAAAAAGTGGAGTTTTTGTAGAAAGTGTACTTTCTTAAGAAAACGGAGAAGTTTATTTCAATTAAAGTCTACCTTTAATTTGCAACAAACCCTTCAGGATCAACAAAGTTAATCTTGCCATCCCGACATAGTTGTCGTAGCAACTAAAAAACTACGGGCTCTTAGCTCAGCTGGATAGAGCACCTCCCTTCTAAGGAGGCGGTCGAAGGTTCGAATCCTTCAGGGCTCACTTAAAGCTTCACAGAAATGTGAGGCTTTTTTGTTTTTCTAAATTTTTTTTCATTTTTCTTTTTTATTTCAAAAAATAAATTACATTTGAGAACTTTTTAGTAAGTAAAATGTTATATTTTTCTTATTTCGTGAGTACTTATTCTTGGGAAGAAAATAAGTATTTAGCATTTTGGAAATGCGTCGAAAAAATTATGGTTTTTCCCAATTCTCTTTTAAATATACAGCAGTTTTCTAAACTGCACGTTGTGTATTTAAACATAAGACAGTGATACTTTTTTTTAACGAGGTTATCTCTTATCTTAGCATTAGATGCTAATTTGATAGGTTAATTGTATAATTTTTTTAAAAAAGTAAATGAACACTAAATACACAGATTTAATAGAACAAACTTTCGATTTTCCTCAAGAGGAATTTCGCACCGAAAACAACAACTTGTTTTTTCATGATATTGATTTAGCAAAGTTGGTTGAACAATATGGAACGCCTTTAAAATTCACATACCTACCAAAAGTATCTGAGAACATAAAAAGGGCTCAAAATTGGTTTCAATCTTCTATGAAAAAGTACAACTATAAAGGAGATTACTTTTATAGTTATTGTACTAAAAGTTCGCATTTTAAATTTATTCTAGACGAAGCTTTAACAAACAATATTCATATAGAAACTTCGTCTGCTTTTGATTTAGATATTATTAAAAATCTAAAAGCTGAAGGAAAAATAAAAGACGATACTTTTATCATTTGTAATGGCTTTAAACGAAATGAATACATAGAAAACATTGGAGAGTTGATAAATTCTAACCATAAAAATTGCATTCCGATTATTGATAATTATGAAGAACTTCCATTGCTTCAAGAACAAACAGCTAAAAAGTTTAAAGTCGGAATTAGAATTGCATCCGAAGAAGAACCAAAATTTGAATTCTACACAAGTAGATTGGGAATAGGTTATAAAAATATTGTATCATTTTACGAAAGAGAAATAGCTGATAATCCGCAGGTAGAACTTAAAATGTTACACTTTTTTATCAATACAGGAATTAGAGATAATGCATATTATTGGAACGAATTGTTAAAATGTATCAGCGTTTACATCAGATTAAAAAAGGCTTGTCCTACTTTAGATAGTTTAAATATTGGTGGCGGATTTCCAATTAAAAATTCGCTAAATTTTGATTATGATTATCAATATATGATTGATGAAATTATCAACCAAATAAACGAAGCGTGTAAAAATGCAGAAGTAGATGTGCCTAATATTTTTACAGAATTTGGTAGCTTTACTGTCGGCGAAGCTGGCGGAGCAATTTATGAAGTCTTGTATCAAAAGAAACAAAATGACAGAGAGCGTTGGAATATGATAAATTCATCATTTATTACAACATTGCCAGATTCTTGGGCAATTAATAAGCGGTTTATTATGTTGCCAATTAATAAATGGAACAGACAATATGAACGTGTTTTATTAGGTGGTTTAACCTGTGATAGCGATGATTATTACAATTCTGAACAACACGTAAATGCTATTTATTTGCCTATTTATGAAAAAGAAAAACCTTTGTATATTGGTTTTTTTAACACAGGCGCTTATCAAGAATCTATTGGTGGTTTTGGTGGTTTGCAACATTGTTTAATTCCGCACCCAAAACACCTATTAATAAACAAAGATTGTAAAGGAAACATTACAACCAAAGTATTTAAAGAACAACAAAAAAGTAAAGAATTATTATCAATATTAGGATATGAAAACTAGTAAAACATACGCAGGAATTCATGAAAACTATTCAAAAATAGAACAATCAAAAATTGTTTTAATTCCAGTTCCTTATGATGGAACAAGTACATGGCAAAAAGGGGCTGATAAAGGACCAGAAGCGTTTTTAAATGCTTCAGAAAACATGGAATTGTATGATATCGAAACCGATTCTGAAGTATACAAAGAAGGTATTTTCTTAGCAGATGCAATTACCGAAAATTCATCGCCAGAGGCGATGGTAAATGCAGTGCATCAAACAACGAAAGAGTACATTAATAAAAATAAATTTGTAACACTTTTTGGTGGAGAACATTCAATTTCTATTGGTACAATAAGAGCATTTAATGAGTGTTTTGACAATTTATCTGTTTTGCATATTGATGCGCATGCAGATTTACGTAAAGAATACGAAGGTTCTTCTTGCAATCACGCTTGTGCGGTTTATGAAGCAAATCAAACTACAAATTTGGTGCAAGTTGGAATTAGAAGTATGGATATTTCTGAAAAAAGAGTAATGAATTTGGACAAAGTTTTTTTTGCACACGATATGGTGGTAAATGAAGATTGGATGGACGACGTGATCGACCAATTAACGAGTAATGTGTTTATTACGTTTGATTTAGACGCGTTAGATGCATCCTTAATGCCATCAACAGGAACTCCAGAACCTGGCGGATTGTTTTATTACGAAACCTTAGAGTTTTTAAAGAAAGTGTTTGAAGAAAAAAATGTGGTTGGTTTTGATATGGTTGAATTGTGTCCGAATGAAAATGAAAAATCTTCAGATTTTTTAGCTGCAAAATTGTATTATAAAATGTTGAGTTATAAATTTATGTCTAATGATGATACTTATGACACAGATGATTCAGTAAATTCTGATAATCCGTTTAGTAAATTATCAAAATTTAAAAATGATAACGATAATGATTTTTAGATTTTAGAAATGATTCAAAATATAGAAAACATAGAACTGCAATTTTTAACGCTTGATGATTATAAAGCGTTAAAAAAAGCAATGATTGAAGCGTATGCAACAATGCCAGATTCGTATTGGAGAGAATCTCAAATAAAAGCATTAATTGATAAATTTCCAAAAGGACAAGTGGTTATTAAAATTAATGGAGAATTGGCTGGTTGTGCTTTATCTATTGTGGTAGACTATGATAGTTTTGATGATAAACATACCTATGAAGATATTACAGGCAAATATACGTTTGATACACACAAAGAAGACGGCGATGTTTTATACGGAATTGATGTTTTTATAAAAGCAGAATACAGAGGTTTGCGTTTGGGAAGAAGGTTGTACGATTACAGAAAAGAGCTTGCAGAAAAATTAAATTTAAGAGGCATTGCTTTTGGAGGAAGAATTCCGAATTACCATAAATTTGAGACAACTTTATCACCCAAAGAATATATCGAAAAAGTAAAGCGCAAAGAAATTCACGATCCAGTTTTAAATTTTCAGATTTCAAACGATTTTCATCCAACAAAAATTTTAAATGGCTATTTAGAAGGTGATGAGAAATCGGGGGAATTTGCAGTTTTGCTAGAATGGGATAATATTTACTACAAGAAAAAATCTAAAAAAGCAGCGACTAAAAAAACGGTGGTTCGCTTAGGGTTAATTCAGTGGCAAATGCGTTTGTATAAAGATTTGGAGGAATTAATGCAACAAGCAGAATATTTTGTGGATGCTGTTTCTGCCTATCGTTCTGATTTTGCGTTGTTTCCAGAGTTTTTTAATGCGCCATTAATGGCTGATAATAATCATTTACCAGAATCTGAAGCGATAAGAGAATTGGCAAAATACACGCCAAAAATTGTACAGAAATTTTCTGAGTTGGCAATTACGTACAACATCAATATTATTACTGGAAGCATGCCAGAGCTTAAAGGAGAGTTGTTGTATAATGTGGGTTATATCTGCAAAAGAGACGGAACAACAGATCGTTATGAAAAACTACATGTAACTCCAGATGAAGCAAAAGTTTGGGGTATGCAAGGCGGAAATGAACTGAAAACTTTTGATACTGATTGTGGTAAAATTGGCGTGCTAATTTGTTACGATTCTGAGTTTCCTGAATTGAGTAGATTGTTGGCTGATGAAGGCATGGATATTTTATTTATTCCGTTTTTAACAGATACACAAAACGGTTATTCTAGAGTGCGTCATTGTGCGCAAGCTAGAGCCATAGAAAACGAATGTTATGTAGCCATTGCGGGTAGTGTTGGCAATTTGCCAAAAGTAAATAATATGGATATTCAGTATGCACAATCGATGGTTTTTACACCCTGTGATTTTTCGTTTCCAGCAAACGGAATTAAGGCGGAAGCAACCACAAATACTGAAATGATATTAATTGCTGATGTTGATTTAAATTTACTAAAAGATTTAAATCAGTTTGGTAGCGTACGAAATTTAAAAGATAGAAGAACAGATATCTTTGAAGTAAAAAAACTTAAAAAATAATTATTATTAAAATGAATAAACCAATTACAAATTTTATTGAAAAATATTTTTTGCATTTTAATGCGGCATCTTTGGTTGATGCGGCAAAAGGATATGAAACACAATTAAATCAAGGTTCTAAAATGTTAGTTTCTTTAGCAGGAGCGATGAGTACAGCAGAATTAGGAAAGATTTTTGCAGAAATGATTCGTCAAGATAAAGTACATATCATTTCTTGTACGGGTGCAAATTTAGAAGAAGATGTTATGAACTTGGTAGCACATTCTCATTATAAACGTGTTCCTAATTACAGAGATTTAACTCCGCAAGACGAGTGGGATTTATTAGAAAAAGGATTGAATAGAGTTACCGATACGTGCATTCCAGAAGAAGAAGCGTTTAGAAGAATTCAAAAGCATATTGTAAAAATTTGGAAAGAAGCAGAAGCAAATGGAGAACGTTATTTGCCACATGAATACATGTATAAATTGTTACTTTCTGGAGTTTTAGAAGAGTATTATGAAATCGATATTAAAAATTCTTGGATGTACGCAGCAGCAGAAAAGAACCTTCCAATTATTGTTCCTGGCTGGGAAGATTCCACGATGGGAAACATCTTTGCATCTTATGTAATGAAAGGAGAATTAAAAGCTTCTACCATGAAATCTGGAATTGAATACATGACATTTTTGGCAGATTGGTACACAAATAATTCAGCAAACGGAATTGGATTTTTTCAAATTGGTGGAGGAATTGCAGGAGATTTTCCAATCTGTGTAGTGCCAATGTTATATCAAGATATGGAAAGACCAGAAACGCCATTTTGGAGTTATTTCTGTCAGATTTCTGATTCAACTACAAGTTATGGTTCGTATTCTGGAGCAGTTCCGAACGAGAAAATTACTTGGGGAAAATTAGATATTGACACACCAAAATTTATTATAGAAAGTGATGCGACTATTGTTGCACCGTTAATTTTTGCTTATTTATTAGAAATGTAAATTAAAAATGTTATTTAAAAATAACATAGAATAAAAAAACAAATTAAAATGAAACGAGTAATTGTAGACTACGCAAAACTAACCACAGACATATTAGATATGTTAGTAGAAAAATATCCTGATGGATATGATTATTCTGATGTAATTTCTTTTAAGAACGCTAAAGGAGAAACCATTAAAGCGGTTGAAGTAAAAACAGAGGATACTATTTATCTTGTAAAAATTAGCTCTAAATTAGAACAAACAATGGAAGATTATGCAGAAGATGAAGATTCTTTTGAAGAAGAAGATTTTGAATTGAATGATGACATTGAAGAAAGTACAGATGATTTTTAAAACATTTATATTATGAATTCATTATTTCATTTATCGTTGCCGTGTAAAGGAATTGAAAGTACGAAGAACTTTTATGTAAATATTCTTGGCGCAAATTTAGGTAGAAACACAAATCAATGGTTAGATATTGATTTGTACAACCATCAGATCACTTTTACAAAATCTGGAGATTTTAATTTTGCTTTTAAAAATTATAAGTTCGAAGGCACCATTTTACCTTCTTTTCATTTTGGCGTTATTTTATCTAAAGAAACTTGGACGAATCTTTATGAAAAATTGATTACATCAAAAACGATCTATATCGAGAAAACATCATTTTTAAAAGATAAAAATGGTGAACATATTTCATTTTTTGTTAAAGATCCAAACGGTTACGTTGTAGAGTTTAAGCATTTTATAAAACAAGAAACCATTTTTTCTTAATAAAGAAGCCTTACAATTTTTGTAAGGCTTTTTAGTTTTTACAACTTCACTTTTCTTATTTTTATCATCTATAATATTCAAAATGGTAAAACGAATCTTACTTTTTCTACTGATCTTCCTTATAAGTACTATAGGGTATTATTTCTTTTCTGGTACAGAGACAGCAAACAACTCTAGTCTAGAACAAGAACCAAAAAGCAGAGATTCAATAGTACATGTTACACCTATTTATGTAAATTTTTTACTTCCTGCATCAACTAAAAATCAACAAGTAAATCACCTAAAATATAGTTTTTCTTATAGCGAAAAAGATGAACAAGCAGAATGGGTTGCTTATAAATTGTTTAAAAATTCGGTAAATAATTCTATCAAGAGGAGAAATAAATTCAGAGAAGATGTAAAAGTGACAACAGGTTCAGCTACTTTAAATGATTACAGAAATTCTGGATATGACAGAGGACATTTAGCGCCAGCAAAAGCAATGTCTTTTAATGATATTACAATGAGCGAAAGTTTTTTCATGAGTAATATGAGTCCGCAAAAACCATCATTTAATAGAGGGATTTGGAAAAAATTAGAAGAAAAAGTAAGAAGTTGGATTTTAATCAGCGATTCTTTATATGTGGTTACTGGTCCAGCTTTAGAAAACCCGTTAGGAAAAATAGGAGAGAACCAAGTTACAGTTCCTCGATATTATTACAAATCTATTATTCGATTTAATGAGGATAAACTATTTGGAATCGGATTTTTACTGAAAAACGAAAAATCAAATAATGATGTAGTAACCTTCAGTGTTTCTATTGATAGCATTGAAAAAGTTACAGGATTAGATTTTTTTCATCAACTCGATAATACGATTCAAAATCAGCTTGAAAGCAATTCAAACTACCAATTATTTCTACAAAAATAAAGCTCGTTTTTTAAAACGAGCTTTACATTATTTTATATAGAAAAAGGGTTAAACTTCTTCTCCATTTTGAATTTTCTGAGCAACTTCTTGCACTTTATCTAAAACTCTTAATAAGTTTCCTCCCCATAGTTTTGCAATTTCTGCTTCTGTATAACCTCTTTTTACCAATTCTAAAGTAACGTTAAATGTTTCTGATGCATCGTTCCATCCTTCAACACCGCCACCACCATCAAAATCAGAACTGATTCCAACATGGTCAATTCCAATTTTATTTACCATATAATCAATATGATCAACAAAATCAGAAACGTTTACTGGATCAAATTTATCAGAATTTTCAGCCATCTTTTCTTTAGCTAATTTTCTAATTTTCATGTATTGCTCATAATAGGCTTCTTGCGCTTTTTCGTCTAATTTTCTTGCATCAGCTCTAGAGATTATGTTAACTCCTTGCTCTTTGGCAATTTCTTCTATAAAAGCAGTTGCCTCTTTATTATAGGCATCATTTTTTTCTGTATTTACGTATGCGTTAAATGCAACAGTTTGTACAACACCACCGTTTTCTTTGATCCATTCTAATTGCTCATCATCTAAATTTCTACTGTGATTACACAAAGCTCTTGCAGAAGAATGTGAAGCTATAATGGGCGCTTTTGATAAACGAATTATATCTTTCATAGAAGATTTTGCTGGATGAGAAACATCAATCATAATGCCCCATTTATTCATTTCTTTAATAACTTCTTCTCCTAAAGGACTTACGCCACCATACAACCATTTGTCATCTTTCTCTCCGGTGTTAGAATCACACAATTGACTATGACCATTATGAGATAAAGACATATATCTTGCTCCTAAATCGTAAAATTCTTTGACTCTTTTAATATCTTTTCCAATTGGATAGCCATTTTCGACACCAATCATTGCAACTTTTTTACCTGAAGCATAAATTCTTCTAGCATCAGCAGAAGTAAGTGCTAATTCTATTTTATCTGGAGCAATTTCTTCGGTAAGTTTATGAATAGCTGTAAATTTTGAAATAGCATTTTTATACGCTTTGTCAAATCCTTCATCTGTTAAATCCCCTTGACCAGTATACACAATAAACCAAGAAACATCTAAACCACCTGCTATCATTTTAGGAAGATTTACTTGGTTTCCTAAATCTTGTGTGTAATTTTTTTCAGTAGTAAAATTATTGACATTAATATCATTATGTGTATCAACAGTCATAACCCTTTCATGTATACCTTTTGCTTTTGTTAATAATTCTGCCGCTAGTGTTTTGTTATCTTTTTTTGTTTCTGTTTTACAAGAAACAATTAGTAGAAGTGATGCAACTAAAAGTTTAAAATTTTTCATTGGAAAATTGATTTAGGTTCATGTAATTTAATAAGTGATAAATATAAAGATAGAATTTTGAAAAATAAGCTATTTAGCGGTTAAAAAACTAAGCCTGTAATTTAACCCAAAATTAAAACTGGTACTATTTAAACTGCCACCTCTGGCTTTTACTTTACCAACCGAAGTTTTAAAACTCAATTTATTAGTTAGTTGATAATGAAATCCGATGCTTGGTTTTATAATTAATCCTTGCCCTGTACTAATGTCTCCACCACCAGCTGCTCCGGCTAAAACTTGTGTAAAAAGGTGAATTTTATTATTTAGAATCGGATTGCTTTGAAACCCAACTCCAACAATTCCTTCTGCATAGGCACCCGCATTTCCGAAATTAGCAAAAGAAGTATGACCCGCCAAATACATGTTTTTACTTAAAAACATATTTACTTGCAGTGCAATTTGATATAAATTTTCTGTTGGTTGTAACATTCTTTGAGCATTAAAATACATTTCTTGCCCGATAGAAACATCAATTCCTTTGAATTTTGCAGAAGTATAATACCTATTGTTTTTTTGTTTGATTCCTTGTTGATTTGCATAATATTTTAATCCAAAACCAAATGTAGAACTGGTGAAATGTTGATTTGGATTTAGTAAATATCCTTTATTGATTGAGATATAAACACCATTAAATAATTTTTGTTCTAGAGAAATATCAGGATAAATTAAAACACCACCACCAGAATCTAAACCGCCGCCTCCGCCAGCTCCAATTGCAAATTTTGTTAAAATATTGGTCCTGTTTTTATTCATAGAAAAATGATAACCAGCACCAATAAATAAATCCATATATCCGCCTTGAATCCCATGAAAAGCACCATCAGCTTTAAAATAAGCAAACCAATTATTGGTAAAATAAGAAGCAATTTCAAATCCAGCTAAATGAATAGTTTCCCCTTTTAAAGAAGTGAAATCTGTTAATTGAGAATCTCCATATGGACTTAGATTATCTACATGTATTAACACAGAAATTCGTTTTGAAAACTGATTCCATTTAGAAGTTTTTAATTTTTCTATAGAAAAAGATGTTTCTTTATTTTTAAAAGTAGCATACTCAAAAGATAAAGGAATTTGAACTCCAAATCTAAATTGATTGCTAGTTATATTTCCTTTGTCAAAGAAATTGACAGCACTATAACCAAACGTTGTTGAGAGTTTTTTGAACTGATACCCTAAATTTATATGTGGTAATATAAAGGCACCACCACCATCAGGAGCACCAGCTCCACCACCGCCACCAAAATGAAAACCAGCATCAAAAAATAAATTTTTAGAAATATTTTTTTTAATTCCAAGATTAACTCCGAGCGTAAATAATCCGCCACGTTGCCCATTTACAGAACCATAAAAACCTAAACCAGCATATATCGATTTGTTTAATAATAAGTTATAATGAATTCCGACTAAACCCATATTTATTTCTGGATTTCCATCTTCATCATTTGGCATTTTCACAGAAATATAATCCAAATTAGCAAACCCATTTTGAGTAAATTTCGTTGGAATGCTTTCTTTTTCTTGAGAAAAAAGCACTTGCGAATAGACACAAATCAATAAGAAAATAACAATTCTTTTCATTTGAATTAGTTAACTTTTATTGGGTTTGCATAAATAGTCATTTTATTTGTTCTGCTAAAACCAATTAAGCAAATTCCAAATTCTTTTGCATAATCTATTGCCAAGCTAGAACAGGCAGAAACCGCAACGATAATCCCGATTTTTGCAAAAAAAGCTTTTGAAACAATTTCGTAAGAAACTCTACCACTCACTAACATGCAATATGCGTAAGGTAATTTGTTGGTTTGAATTAGTTCCCCCACAACTTTATCAACCGCATTATGACGGCCAATATCTTCTTTTAAAGAAAGGATTTCGTAGTTTTTATTAAAAATTGCCGCAGCATGACTTCCGCCAGTTTCTTTAAACGTATTTTGTAAAGAAGTCATTTTTTTTGACATTTCCTTAATTTCATCCGAAGAAAATAATTGGTTGCTTTTTAAAGCCTTTCCTTTTAATTCGATGTCATCCAATTCTTGCTTTCCGCAGATTCCACAAGACGAAACCGACAATAAGGTGCGTTTATTTAAGTAGCCTTTCCCTAATTTTTCTTTTGGAATATTGGTGTTTATAATCGAAAACCCGTTGCTTTCTTCTTTGATAATTTCAAAAATTAAATTATCTTTTCCTTTGTAAATATCTTCTGCGTACAACAAACCTCTTATCAACTCAAAATCATTACCAGGAGTTCTCATCACCACCGTATAAGATTCTTTATTTATGTTGATTTGCAAAGCAGCTTCTACAACGATTCCGTCAGAAACTTTAGTACGTTTTTCGTTTGAAACTAGAATTCCATCGTACTTGAAAAAGGATTTATTTTTTAAATTAAATTCGCTCAAAATCTACTGCTACAACTTTATATTCTGGTGTCATGGTTTCTTTATCGCCAACACTTCCTGTAATAATATTGATAAATACTTCTGGTTGATGAAAAGTTGTTCTTAACACACCTCGTTTTACATTTTTAGAATATTTAATCGGAATTTCTACACTTCCTCTATCAGAAAATATACGAACCGTTTCGTTGTCTTCAATTCCTTTTCTAATCGCATCTTTTGGATGCACTTCTAACACGTCTTTTGCTAATATTTTTTGATTATCGGTTCTACGTGTCATCGTCCCAGAATTGTAATGTTCCAATTCTCTTCCTGTTGTTAAGATAAAAGGGAATTTTTTTCCGTGTGATACAATTTCTGGTGATTCTTCAAAATCAAAATGATGGAATGTTCCGATTCCTTTTTTAAAGGCTCCATCAATATGCAACATTTTTGTGTCGGTTCCATCTTCTTTAATTGGCCATTGCAAACCATTTTCTCCCAAACGTTCCCAAGATAAACCTTTCATAAACGGAATTACATCTGCAATTTCTTCAATTACTTTTGCGGCATCATAGGTTAAGCCTGTTGGTTGATTGTATCCCAAACGACTCATCATATCAATAATAATTTGTCCGTCTGGTTTTGTGTTTCCAATTGGGTCAATTACTTTATTGACACGTTGTACTCGTCTTTCTCCGTTTGTAAATGTTCCGTTTTTTTCAAAATAAGAAGAAGCAGGTAAAATAACATCCGCCATTTCTGTAGTAGCTGTCATAAATAATTCTTGAACTACAATCAAATCTACATTTTCAAATGCTTTGATACTGTGATTGGTGTTTGGGTCCGTCATAATGGTATCTTCTCCCATAATGTACAAAGCTTTAATTTTTCCATCAATTGCTGCATCTAGCATTTCTGGAATCTTTAAACCATTGGTAATTGGCATTTTTTCAATTCCATATTTATCTGCATAATATTGTTGAATGTCTAATTTAGTAACATCCAAATAACCAGCCCCTTGATGTGGTTGAACGCCCATATCTGCAGCTCCTTGTACATTATTTTGTCCACGAAGCGGATTTAGTCCAACGCCGCTTTTACCAATATTACCTGTCATCATTGCTAAGTTAGAAAGCAGCATTACCGTTTTGCTTCCTTGAAAATGCTCAGTCACTCCCAATCCATGAAATTCCATAGCTCTTTCTGCTTTTGCATATGCGTGAGCAGCGCTACGAACCAACTCTTTATCAACTCCGGTAAGCGTCGAAAGTTCGTCCATATTTAAGCTCTCTACATGAGATTTGAACTCCTCGTACTTTTCTGTGTGTAATTCTATAAAATTGGAATCAACCAAATTGTCTTTTACAATATAATGTGCCAACATGTTTAAAATTGCCACATTAGTTCCAGGTCTAATTTGTAAATGATAATCTGCCAATTCGGCTAATTTTGTTCTGATAGGATCCACCACAATTGAAGTAACTCCTTTCATAAACGCTTGTTTGATTTTTGCACCAGTAACTGGATGTCCTTTTATCGGATTTGCACCAAACATAAAAATGGCGTCGGCTTGTTTTAAATCTTCAACAGAATTTGTTGCAGCTCCAGTTCCGAATGATTGTTGCATTCCCCAAGCAGTAGGAGCGTGGCAAACACGTGCACAACCATCAATATTATTGGTTCCAACAGCAACACGAATCATTTTTTGCATCAAATAATTCTCTTCATTGGTTGCTCTTGATGATGAAATTCCGCCAATTGAATCTGCTCCGTATTTATTCTTGATGTCAATTAATCTAGTTGTAATATAATCATAGGCTTCGTCCCAAGTTACTTCTTCAAACTTTCCATTTTTCTTAATCATTGGTTCGCGCAAACGTTCTGGATGATTGTAAAACTCAAATGCAAAACGTCCTTTTAAACAAGTATGTCCTTCGTTTACTTCGGCAGTTTCTGGAGCTTGAATTCCTTTGATTTCTCCATCAATTACCGAAACTTCTAACTGACAACCAACGCCACAATACGTACACGTTGTTCTAACAGTTTTATCCGCAATTAAGGTTTTTGTTTCGTATTTATCTGTCAATGCTTCTGTTGGACAGGTTTGTACACAAGCTCCACAAGAAACACAAGCCGATTCATCAAAAGACGTGTCAAATCCTTTGATAATATTGGTTGCAAAACCACGACCAGACATTCCTAAAATCATTTCTCCTTGAATTTCTTCACAGGCTCTTACGCAACGAAAACAGTTGATGCATTGCGATAAATCTGATTTGATATACGGATGCGCTCTGTCTTCTTCAATATTTAAATGAGTTGATCCTTCGGGGTAACGAACATTCGGAATTCCGATTTGAGCAATGGTTTCTTGAAAAGGTGTTGCTTTTTTGTTTTCTGGCGGAAAGACTTTATCAGAGGGATAATCAGTTAAGACCAATTCCACAATATTTTTACGAAGACGCTTCATTTTATCGGTATTGTGATAAATGTATACACCTTCTCCGATTGGCGTATGACAAGAAGCCATCGTTTTTGTGATGCCATCTTTTTCTCTTGCAACTTCGACAGAACAAACTCTACAAGAACCAAAATTCTCTAAACGATCATCTTGACACATGGTTGGAATTGCGTCTTTATTGCTTTCAATTCTTCTTACAAACTCTAAAATAGTTTCTCCAGAATAGAATTCGTGTGCTATGTTGTTTATAAATGCTTTCATACTTTTTTCTTTTCACTAAGACTCATAAAGATTCTCAGAGTTACACAAAGGATTTTTTACATTTTTTAGTTTCTTTTTTTTCTTCTTCTTCTTCTTCTTCTTCTTCTTCTTCTTTGTGAATCTTCGCGATTCTTTGAGCAACTTTGTGAAATGATTTATTTTTACACTAAGTTCTTACAAAGTTTTTATAATATAAATCTTTTGATACCTTCTTTTAATAATTTAACATTAAAATTCAATAATAATCCCAATTTATAGTTTCCTAATTTCATGTAAGTTAATATTTGTGCTGTGTGAACATCTGTTAAAAACTCTACTGTTTTAAGTTCTATAACTACTTTATTTTCAATTAGCAAATCTATCCTATACCCATGATCTAATTTTATTTCTTTGTAAACAATTGGCAAAGCTTTTTCTTTTTCAACTGTTAATCCTTCATTTATCAATTCATAATATAAACATTCTTGATATGCTGATTCTAATAAGCCTGGACCAAGTGTTCTGTGAACTTCAATTGCTTTTCCAAGTATTATTTTTGATATTTCATTTTCTGACATTTTTTCTTTTTCATTTAGTAATTTTTTAATCTTACACTAAGATTCACAAAGACTCTCAGAGTTACACAAAGATTTTTTATATTTCTTTTTCTTTGAGAACCTTCATGGTTTTCTTAGTGGAACTTAGTGAAATAATTATATTCTTACACAAAGTTTCACAAAGACTCTCAGAGTTACAAAGAATTTATTATATTTTTATTCTTTTATTCTTTCATTCTTTTCTTCTTTGTGAGTCTTCGTGTTTCTTTGTGAAACCTTGTGAAATATTTTTATGTATTAAGAAAAATATCCTTTTAACTCCTCTTGAAAATACTGCAATGCGTTTTTAACTGGTAACGGAATTCCACCTCCCAAAGCACATAAAGAACCAATTTCTAGGGTTTCTAATAAGTCATCAAACAATTCACGATTGATTTTATAATCAGAAGTTTGTGCTTTTTGCAACATTTCCATTCCTCTATGTGAACCAATTCTACATGGATAACATTTTCCACAAGATTCATCCGCAGTAAATTCCATTAAATGTTCTAAAAACTGAATCATTGGAAAATCAACAGGAATCGAAACAAAACTTGCGTGTCCTAATAAAAACCCATTGGTATTTAACGATTCAAAATCTAAGGTCAACTCTTTAATTTTATGCATGGGTACAATTCCACCAAGCGGACCACCAATTTGCAATCCTTTTATTTCCGATTTAAATCCGCCACCAAACTCATCAAAAATAGTTTGTAAAGGAGTTCCCATTTCTATTTCATACATTCCTGGTGTATTGAAAAAACTATCCAACGAAACTAATTTTGTCCCTGTAGATTGTCCTTTGCCTAAAGCAGCATACGCTTCTCCGCCGTTTTCTAAAATCCAATGAATATTTGCAAAAGTTTCTACATTACTTAAAACGGTTGGCTTTCCGTACAATCCATATTGTGCTGGATAAGGTGGGCGAACACGAACTTCTGGTCGTAAACCTTCAATTGAACTTAAAAGTGCCGTTTCTTCTCCACAAACATAAGAACCTTGTCCGCGAATGATTTTAAATCTAAAATCACCAATTAAATTTTTGTCTTTAATTTCCTGAATTGCTTCATCAACAGTTCTAATAGAATCTGGATATTCTCCACGAATGTACAAAACGCCTGTATTTGCACCAACTGTTAAACCAGCCATGTACATTCCGAACAACACTTTGTGCGGTTGATGTTCCATTAAGTACATATCAGAATACGCTCCAGGATCGCCTTCATCCGCATTACAAACAATGTATTTTTGTGTGTCACCCTGAGCGGAGCCGATGGGTTCTTTTATAACGGCATCTAACTTGAACCAAAACGGAAAACCAGCTCCACCACGACCTCTTAAATTCGAGGTTTTTAATTGCTGAATTGTATTTTGTGGATTATTATGTTTTTCTGCCAATTGATAAAAAGCAGCAACATCACCCATTTTTGAAGTTAAAATTGGAGTTGTATTGGAAGCTACTTTATAACTGTTTTCTTGATATTCTTTTTTACTGATGATCTCTGCTACTTCTTCAGACGATGAAGCATTATATGTTTTACCATCGTACATAAATGCATTATTTGTGTGGCAACGACCCACACAAGCCGCATGACCGATTTCTTCTGAATTAAAGTGTGTTTCTAAGTTTTTGTTCAGATTGTTCTGAGAATTCGCAACCATACATGCAGTTCCAGAGCACACATGTACTTTTTTGTTTTTATTGGCTTCTCTGGTAAAATCGTAAAAAGTACTTGTTCCTAAAACGACAGAATCATCAATCATAAAACGCTTTGCAAGCTCTTGCAATTCTTCTTTAGAGTTTGTTTTTTGTGAAGAGATTGAGATGTTTTCAAAAAGATTGTCATCCAATTCTTTTCTAGATGATAATGTTCTAATATTTTTATTTGCCATACTTCTATATATAAAAGTCTAAATTTAATAAAATATTACAACTAAGAAGAATCCTAAACTACTTTTATGTGTAGTTTTAGTATTGAGTTTTTGGAAATAAAAAAGCCTTGAAAAAATTCAAGGCTTTCAGCATGTTTTATACCCCTAAAAATAAAACATACCGTTTATTGTAAATTATGATAAACATAACCTATTGCAAATATAACGATTAAACTATCTTCATATTTGTTAGCTGCTCATTTTGAGCGAAAAGCAATGTTTTTTAGGTAAAAAATTGTTAAAAAACCTGTGAACAAACGAGTACTTTTAAACGTTCGTTTTTTAAGGTTGTAAAAAATAAATACTGAGAACCGCCGTCTTTAATTTTTATTTTTTTTCTGATTTGTGCAACAGTTTCTGGAAAATTTCTAGTCGTTATATTTGCCTTATTTTCTTTTAAATATTTTTTAATTTCTTTTTTATTGTACTGACAACTATTTTCAACCAAAAAAGTTCTTCCTGGGAATTCAATTAAATTATCTGAAGTATATAAATGAGAATGTGGATGTAATTTTTCTAGATTTAATTGAAGGCTTATTTCGTGAAATCCGCCTGATTTTAAAATGGCAGCATTGGGCTCGTATACATATTTTTTTGGTTCAGAATATTCTGATATATTGTTTTTAATATATTGAAAATCAAATATTTGAATAGTATTTCTACTGTAATTGATTGTTTTAATTTGAATGCTTTCTTTGTAGTATTTTTCCAATACAAAGAGCAATTCTTTTACTTCATTTGCAACAGCAACAACGTGAATTTCTTTTACAAAATCTAATTCATCTATCGTTTTTGAAATGTCTAAAATCGGTGAATTCTTAATCAATATGTTATTTGATTTAGAAAAGAATAAGGTTAGATTCTCAGGAACGTTTGGTAAACAGTCTTTTAACAAAAAAACTTTTTTATCTACAGAATCTCGCCTTGAAGGATCGATATATATCCAATCGTATTTTTCAGAAGCATTTTTTAAATAGTCAATTCCGTCTCCAGAAATTAGTTGAATTTCATCAATTTTTAATTGTTGATAATTGTTGTTAACAATTGTTGATAAGTTTGCATCTAATTCACAGTGAATTACTTCACTTGTTTTTTTAGCAAAATAATATGCATCTACACCAAAACCTCCCGTAATATCAATGACTGAATCTCCCGTAATTATTGATGATTTGTACTTTGCGGTAACTTCAGAAGAGGTTTGTTCTATATTGACTTTTGCTGGATAATAGATGTTTTTTGTTTCGAACCAAATTGGTAGTTTTTTCTCACATTTCTTCTTAGAAACGATTTGTGTTGCCAATTCTTGAACAGAAACAGATTTAAACGGACTTCCTTTAAATAACAATTTAGAAATATTGGTATTTAAATTGTCACTAATAAATTGTTGTACGTCTGGATGTAAAATAGCTGGATTCAAAAAAACAAGATTTTTAAATATCTTTTGTCAATGATTTGACAATCTTATTATCGGCTAAAAACTCTTTTAAAATCACTTTTATCGCTGTATATAAAGGCACAGCAGTAATCATTCCAACAACACCAAATAACAATCCTCCAATAATAATAATTAAGAAAATTTCTAACGGATGCGATTTAGTGGTTTTAGAAAATATAATTGGCTGACTGAAGAAGTTATCTACTATTTGTGCAATAAAATAACCAATCATTACATACAACGTTGTTGGTAAAATTTCTGTTTGAAAATCTTGACCTAAATTACTAGACATGGATAATAAGAACATAATTACGGCACCAATCATTGGTCCGATGTATGGAATTAAATTTAACAACGCACACAAAAATGCAATGACCACCGCATTTTTAATTCCGAAAATTAACAGGGTTATTGTATAGAGAACAAATAGAATTGAGATTTGCAGCACCAAACCGATAAAATATCTAGATAGTAAATTGTTGATGGTTTCTGTTGATTTTGAAAATTTGTTTTCACTCTTACTAGGTAAAATGGTAAGAATTGCATTCATTAATAATTGACTGTCTTTCATAAAGAAAAAAGAAATAAACAACACAGAAAATAAGCCAACACTTAAAGACCCTAAGGCACTTACAACAGAATTTAATAAATTTGGAATCGCTTGAAAACTAGATAAAAAATCAACATTTTTTAATTTTGATACTAAATTAATGTCTCTAGAAGCAAAATAATTGTTTACTTGATTGATGACATCCTGTAAGTTTTGCAATAATTTATCTGTATGTAACAAAGACAAACTTTCTCCTTGTTCTATTACTAACGGAATAAACATTCTGATAATTCCGACAAGAAAACTCACTAAAATCACCATAGTTGTTATTACGGCGACGGTGTTTGGAAGCTTCAATCTTCGTTTTAAAAAACGAATGATTGGTCTAGCTATTAAAGAGATTACAGCTGCAATAATTACATAAACAATGACAGACTGTATTAAATATAAAAAATAGAGTAGTAGTGCAATTCCTAAAATAATTGCAACCGCTTTTAAGATTCCGTTTGAGATATTTTTCGAATTCATATTGTAAAGATACCTTTTAATTAAATGCTTTTACATCTCCCATACTCAATTTTCCGCCGCTAGAAAAGGTATGGTTTTTTGGTAATAAAGTTCCTGATTCAGTAGTAAACCAATCATCCCAAGTTGCAGGAACTTGATCCATTTTCATGCTTGGTACTGTCATTAAAAATTGTATTGGTAAAAAAGCATCATTGACAATCCAAATATAAGAATCTCCAGGCGTTGAGCCACCAGTGGTGTATTTTACTTTTAAAGCCTCTTTTCCATCGATATTTACAATGTTTCTAATAATTCCATTTTCAAAAAGTTTGTGGGGTGCAACGAGCCAAAAATTGTCGTTATTAAAAATAGCTTCTGCTTTTTTTACAATTTCATTTTTGTTTTCTGTGCTTTCTTTTTCGTCAATAAAAACGGTGCTTTTTTCTATGTTATTTGTGTGTAAAATCACTTTATTATTATCCCAACTAACTTCTACAATATGTTTTTGTTTATCCCATTTAAAAAAGCGTTTTCCTCTAAAACTCCATTCGATGTAGCGTGTTTTTTTATACGCTTCGTGCTTAATTGTTTTTAGAATTTTATGCGCCAATGCATCTGCTTTTGGATTTGATGCTTTTACATCTCCCATCTTTAATTCTACTCCAAACAAACTCATTTTGTGTTTTATGGGTAATTGAAATCCTGCTGCTGTTGTTTTCCAATCGCTCCAAGAAGCTTCAATTCCGCCAATCGGAATACTACTTGTCCACATTTTAAAACTTGTCGGAAAACCTTCTTCATTTAAGATCCATAAATAAGAATCTCCAGGCGTTGATCCGCCAGAAGTGTATGTAATTAACAAAGCATCTTTTTCGTTGTGTTTTACAATGCTTCTTTCTACGCCAGTATCAAAAACTTTAAACGGAGCCACCAACCAAAAACTATCATTATTAAAATAATTGGTTGCTTGTTGAATTAATTGCTGATTTTCGGTGTTGATATCTGAAACAAATACTACAGATTTTTCTGGTTGTTTTGTGTGTAAAATCACCTTGTTTTTATCCCAAGAAACTTCAACAATATTTTCAGATTTATACCATTTGTAAAAATGTTTCCCTCTAAACCTCCATTCTAAAACTTCTGTGTTTTTATACGCTTCGTAGTTTAAAGCTTTCATCATTTTTGTAGCCAAAGCTTCTGCTTTTTCACTTTTAATTCCGGTAGGTAAACTTTCATTATTTGCTACATAAAAAATGGCACCAACTATAATTAGCAGCGCCAAAATTAATCCTATTGCTTTTAAAATTTTTTTCATTTTGATTATAACTTGCTTAGAAAGCTAATTTACCATTATTTATTTGCATTATAGTAATCCAAAATATGTTTTGGTATTTCCATGTCTTTTGGCAAGTCTTTATCTGGAATTGGGTATTCTGCTGTTTGTTTTAGTGGCATTAATCCAGCCCAAATTGGCAAACCAATATCTTCCTTCTCATCCACAACACCAACATCTCTAATTTTTGCGGCAGCAGTTTCTATAGTAAATTCTACCACTAAAGTTCTATCAAATTCTTCTTGATTCATTTCTCTAACTCCGTCCCAACGACCAGGCATCATATGGTCCATAAAACATAATAAAGCAGCTTCTTTTTCTGCTTTTTCTTCAATTTTTTTAACAGGACCAAATAACGTTGCAGATCTGTAATTTACAGAATGATGAAATCCAGAACGCGCTAAAACCAACGCATCTAAATGCATCACAGTCATGCTCATTTCTTTGGCTTCTAATAATGATAGTAACATTCTGTTTGCTTGCGAACCGTGTAAATAAATTTTATTCTCTTTTCTTCCGTAAGCCATCGGAATTGAAATTGCTTTTCCTTCAAAAACATAACTTACAAAGCCAATAAATCCCGCATCTAAAATGGTGTTGATTTTCTCAACATCATAGGTTGCTCTAATCTGACCTCGCTTTACACGATTTAGTTTTGATTTAGAATACTCTTTCATTTTTATAAGTAACGTTCTTTAATGATGTTTGTATGATGTATGTCATGTCCTAAAACGATATATGCAGCAGCTCTAGCACTCACAATTCCTCCATTTGCATTGCCAACAAAGCTCAAATTTTTTTCTGATAAACTTTTAAGTAATGAAATAAAATTATTTCTGTTTAATGAGAACTCTTCAAGAATTTGTTCTTTCGTTTTTGAATTTGCTTCAGACGGAATTACATATTCATCTTGGTCATATCCAGCTAATTCGGTTTTGTCGTTTCTAGCAATTCTAAAACATCTGTACATAAATACACGTTCTGTGTCAATTAAATGTTGAAGCACTTCAATAATGCTCCATTTTTCTGGTTGATAACGATAGGTTAGTTTTTCATCTGGAATGGCATTGATGAAATCTTCCATCATTTTTTTGCCTTTATAATAACCATCAATTAATTCTGTATTATCATCTAGCAAACCAATATAATTTGCGTAATATTCGTTGTATTCTTCTTGTTTTATGTCAGATTTTATCATGATTGTTTTTTTAGAGTCTCAAAATTGCAGATTTACAAAGACATATCAAAAGTATTTTTTGATTATTAATTTTTACTTGGAAAAATCTTCCTAAATTTTTTAGGCAATTCTTTTGTGATTGAAATCTTTTCTTGCGTAAAAGGATGTGTAAATTCTAAGGAAGAAGCGTGTAAATACAAACCATTTCCTTTTAAAATTAATTCGTTATTTCCGTATTCTTTGTCGCCCAAAATCTGATTCCCAAATACTGATAAATGAATTCTTAATTGATGTTTTCTCCCCGTTTTTGGAGATAATTTTACCAAGTTTAAAAAGTCAAATCGTTTTGAAATAACGGTTTCTACAACTTCAAAAAGAGTTTCCGATGCTTTGTTTTCAATTGGGCTGTTAATGTTACCCAATGATTTCATTTTGCCAATACAAACGGCGTAATATGTTTTTTGAATTTCTTTATTTTCAAACAGTTTGCTCAATATATGTATGGACGAACTTGTTTTTCCGATTAACAGAACTCCAGATGTTGGGTAATCTAATCTGTGAATGGGTTGTGGTTTTACGGCGTCAATTTGAGCACTTTTTTGTAGATTTTGTGTCAATGCGTTGGCAATGGTTACAAATTTATTTCCGCTCACTAAAATTCCAGCTGGTTTATAGATAATGGCTAAATAATCATCTTCAAACAACACTTCTAACGGAAGCTCTAATCGTTTATATTCAGTTTCACTTTCTGCGGAAAACAATTCGATAGTTTCTCCTCCGCAAATAAAAAGTGCGGTAGAAGCCAACTTTCCGTTTACAAAAACTAGTTCTTTTTTGATGGCTTTTTTAATTCCAGATTTGGTCGGAATGGTATTGAAAATTCCAACTGCATATTCTTGTAACCGAATGGGTTGTTCTACTTGAATTGCTGTGTGAGTTTCTATGATTTTCAAGATTAAAAAATGTATTCCCGCTTTCGCGGGAATAGTATTTACTGTTTAGTTATCTTTTTTATACCCTTTTGGTCTTTTAGAGCGAATAGGAGCTTTAGGCTCAGGTTTTAATTGGAATTCGTTTCCTTTTAACAAACGCAATGCTTCTTTTACCGCGGCTTGTAATTGAGGGTCATTTCCTTGTAAAACGCTTTTAGGGTCTTGAATTACTTCAATATCTGGGGCAACTCCATCACCTTCAACAGCCCATTTTCCATCAACATCAAAGAATCCACCACGCGGAGCAACCATTCTTCCTCCATCAATAAAACTAGGTGTATCCCAAGTTCCAACTAATCCACCCCAAGTTCTTGTGCCAACTATAGGGCCTAATTTTTTTACTTTAAACATGTATGGTAGTAAATCTCCTCCAGAACCTGCACGTTCGTTAATGATCATCACTTTTGGTCCCCAAATACCTGCCATTGGAGTAGTCCATGGCCTATGGTCATTTGCTTTACTATTGAAATATCCAACAACTTCTCTAGACATAATATCGATCATATAATCTGCAGCAGATCCGCCACCATTATTACGTTCGTCAATTATAACCCCTTTTTTATCCTGTTGAGAAAAATAATAACGATTAAACGATGTAAATCCACCACCACCAGTATTTGGAACATATACATAGGCTAGTTTACCCTTAGAAAGTTGGTCAACTTTTCTTCTATTTCCTTCTATCCAATCTATAGTTCTTAAACCTCTTTCACTGGAAACCGGTTTTATTAAAACAGTTTTTGCGCCAACAGATGATGGTTTCGAGTTCACTTTAATATAAATTTCTCTTCCTGCAGTTTGTTCTAACAATTGATAAGGATTCATATTAGATGTTAATGTAATTCCATTGATTTCTAATAAATAATCTCCAACATTTACATTCGTTCCTGGTAAGCCTAAGGGGCTATAAATATTAGGGTTCCAGCGCTCTCCTTTATAAATTTTTGCAAAACGATATTTTCCTTTACTCTTTTCAAAATCTGCACCCAAAAGTCCAACAGGAACTCTTTTTATATTTGGTAAATCTCCCCCAGAAACATAGGAATGTCCGATGGCAATTTCACCACTCATAATATCTACAACATAGTTCAAATCGGTTCTGTGTCTTACATGATCTATCCAGGGTGAATACCATTTGTAAACATCATCCCAAGGTGCACCATGAGTATTGTCTACATATAAGAAATCACGCATATATCTCCACCCTTCTTTAAAGATTTGATGAGCCTCAGCTTTTGGATCTACTTTTATTTTTATATTAGTTTTCAATCCGTCTTTACCTGGTTTCGTGGGTGATTTACTACTCACCAAACTCCAACTTCCACTTTTAGAAAGTAAGATTGAGTTTCTATCTTCGGAAGCCACCATTGACGAAACCCCTTTAGCAAATTCGGTTGCTTTTTCTTTAGCAACATCATAACTATAGACAGTTAACCCAGGAGCATTTGGAACATTTTCAGCCACAAAAACTGTATTCTTAGGTCCCTTCATTAATGCGGCATAATTCCTAGCAGGTAATTTTAAAACCACAGCTCTCTCAAACAATCCATTCTCATCTATTGTAACGACAATATCTTTTTTGTCTTTTGAAGCGTCTTTCTTTTTCTTTTCTTCTTCATCGGTTTGTGGCAAGTTAGGCGATTTGTCTGCAGAATTTAATACGACGGCATATAAACTTCTAGTGACACTCGAGTCAAAAGAACTCATATCTAACCAACCCGATTGTAATCCGTAATCTGTACTTGCTAAAGTATAAATATATTTACCCGATGCGTCCCAAACTGGACTAATAGCATCTGCAATTGGATCTGTAATTTGAATTGTTTTTTTAGTGCTTATTTGATACGCATAAATAGACTTAAAATGACTGTCGTTTTGCTTTGCATAAGCAATCCAATCGCTATCTGGAGACCATTTTGGATTCATGGATCTATCTGGATGAGCATACCTATCTGTTGCAGCCTTAATTGTTTTTTTTGTTTCTAAATTTAATATCCAAATATTAAAATCTGTATCTGTATATGCGATGTGTTTTCCATCTGGTGACCAATCCGGTCTGAAATAAAACGTAGGGTTTGGAATCTTAATTGATGTTTGATTTGCTCCGTTTTGATCAGCTATTACCAATTGATATTCTCCACTTTTATCAGAAAACCATGCTACTTGATCTCCTTTTGGTGACCAAATTGGTGAACGATCTGCAATTCCTGAAGAATTGGAGATGTTTCTCCATGTTCCATTTTCTTTTGGAACGGTAAATATTTCACCTCTGAGTTCAAAAATGGCTCTCTTTCCATTTGGAGAAACATTTGCATTTGTAAGGTTCCTTCCTGTGGCATTCACCCAACGTGGACGCGCATAATTTAAATCACCTTTTACACTAATGTTAAGTTGAGTTGATTTTCCTGTCGTTGGATTTAATAGATGAAGATATCCAGCTTGTTCGTATACGATTCCGTTTGAATTTGCATCCAAGTTCTTTACGTCAAACTTTTTATGAAATGTAATCTGTTTTTCTTGACTCGTTTTAATGTCGTAAGACCAAATGTTACTGGTGTAATCTCTTTCAGAAATGTAGTAAACAACTTCATTATGCCAAACAGGATTCACATGTCTCTCACCATCTTTTTGTGGAGTCCTGATTAATTTTTTCGTTTTTAAATCTACGATCCAAATTGGCATTGCTTGTCCACCACGATAATTTCTCCATTCTGCATCCCAACTAGTAATAGGAGTATAGGCTACATATTTTCCATCTTCAGAAATTTCTCCATAAGCTGCTCTTGGAATATCGAATTTTTCTGGCATTCCACCTTCCGTAGAGATGGTATAAAATTTACTAGTTTGTGTTGGTTTCGATTCTCTTCCAGAACGAAATAAAATTTTTCCATCTGGAGTCCATCCTTGTACAAAATCACCTGTTGGATGATAGGTCAATCGTTTTGGCTCTCCACCATCAGAAGGAACTACAAAAACATCTGTGTTTCCATCGTATTGCGCTGTAAAAGCAATCATTTTTCCGTCTTTGGAAAAATGAGGTTCGGATTCGTAACCATCATCACTGGTCAATCTTATGGCATCACCGCCATTAAGAGAAGCTTTCCATAGGTCGTTGGCGTAAACAAATACAACATCTGTTTTAGAAAGTGTAGGTTGTCTTAATAAACGTGTTCCTTGTGAAAAACCTACATAGGTAATCAACAAGGCAATAAAAGAAAGAAAATTTTTCATCGGAAGTTGTTTAGTTGAATTTATAAAACTTAAAGATAAAGAATTCAAAACGAAGACTCAAAAGTTATTTTTACCTTACCTATTTTGCAAATAACTGACTCATGTCTTTAAAAGCTTTAAACTCTAAGGCATTATTTTCTGGATCTGTAAAAAACATCGTTGCTTGTTCGCCTACTTTTCCTTGGAATCTGATCGTTGGTTCAATTACAAATTGTATTTTTTCTGCTTTTAATCTTTTTGATAAATTTTGCCAATCATCCCACGTTAAAACCACCCCAAAATGCGGAACAGGAACGTCGTGTCCGTCAACAGGATTTGTAATAGATTCTTCATTGTAAATTCCGTCTTTTTGATGAATGACCAATTGATGTCCGAAGAAATTAAAATCTACCCAAGATTTAGAACTTCTTCCTTCTGTACATTGTAAAACGTCTCTGTAAAATGTTCTACACAATTCTAAATTTGTAACAGGAATTGCTAAGTGAAATGGTTGGATCATTGTTTTAGTATTAAAGGTTCAAAGGTTCAAAGGTTCAAAGTGGCAAAGTTGTAAATTGATGATTGTTCACTGTTAATTGATAATTGTTCACTGAATTAAAACCCAACAGCTGCATCATCTCCACGTGGATCAGCACCACCTTCTAATTTTCCGTTTGGCAATACTAAAATAGCATCAACACGACCAATAATTAAGGAGTTTCTTTCTATGATTTCGTATCCAAGTTTCTTTAAATTTACTTTGGTAATGCTATCAAATCCGTTTGGTTCCATTCTAATATTGTCTGGCATCCATTGATGATGAAAACGTGCTTTGTTTACAGATTCTTGCATTCCCATATCATATTCTACCACATTTAAAATATTTTGTAAAACCGAAGTTATTATTGTTGATCCTCCAGGAGTTCCAACCACCATTTTCAATTTTCCGTCTTTTTCTACAATGGTTGGAGTCATAGAACTCAACATTCTTTTTTCTGGCGCAATTGCGTTTGCAGAAGATCCTAATAAACCGTACACATTTGGTACACCTGGTTTTGCAGAAAAATCGTCCATTTCATTATTTAAGAAAAATCCTGCACCTTTTACCAACACTTTAGAGCCGTAACCTGTATTTAATGTTGTGGTTACAGAAACAGCATTTCCGTCTTTATCTACAATAGAATAATGTGTGGTTTCATTACTTTCATATCCTAAAACATTTCCATGAGAAACGTCTGAAGATTTTGTTGCTTTGTCCCACGAAAAAGTACTCATTCTTTCTTTGATATATTTTGGAGCGGTTAAACTATCAATTGGCACATTTACAAAATCAATATCACCTAAAAAATGTGCTCTGTCTGCATACGATCTTCGTTCTGCTTCTGTTAATAATTGAATGTATTTTGTTGAGTTGTGTTTGATGTTTGATAAATCATACGGCTCAATCGATTTTAAAATTTGCGCCAAACAAATTCCGCCACTTGCTGGTAATGTCATCGATGTGATTTTGTATCCTTTGTAATCAAAAACAATGGGTTTACGCCAAATAGCTTTGTAACTTTCCAAATCTTTGTGTGTAATAATTCCGCCCAATTCTTTTTGGTAATCCACAATCAAATCAGCTGTTTTTCCTTTGTAAAATCCATCTCTACCGTTGTCTCTAATACGTTCTAAAGTTTGCGCCAATTCTTCTTGTTGCAACAAATCTCCTTCTTTCCATTCCTTATCAAATAAAATTTTATAATTGTTTGCTTTTTCAAAACGTTTGCGAGTTCCGTTTAATGCATTTGCTTGATTTTTAGTTACTTTAAATCCGTTTCTTGCTAAATCGATTGCTGGTTGAACCAACTCTTTAAAAGGCAAACTTCCATATTTCTTATATACTTCTACAATTCCGGCAACAGAACCAGGAACGCCAGAAGAATGAACTCCAAAACTACTTTTACCGGGAATTACATTCCCTTCCTTATCTAAATACATATCTCGACTTGCAGTTAACGGAGCTTTTTCTCTAAAATCTAAGGCGCCAGATTTTCCATCATGATGACGAAAAACCATAAATCCGCCACCGCCAATATTTCCTGCAACAGGATACACAACTGCTAAAGCTAATTGTGTTGCAATCATTGCGTCATACGCATTTCCGCCTTTTTTTAAAATGTCAGAACCAATTTGAGACGCTTCAACTCTGGCAGAAACTACCATCGCTTGATCAGCAATTAATCCGACAACTTTATTTTCTTTGGTAGTACAATTTGCTAATAGGATTGCAATGAATACTAGTGAAAGTAATTTTTTCATGATGTATTTGATGTTTGATTGAGTTCTTTTAGTTTTTGTTTGGAAAAGATACATAAATCTTCAAAGAAAAGTGTAAAATCTTCTTCAAATTCTTTGTGTAAATTTTGTAAATCTTCTATTGCCAAATGCATTTGAGATTTTTGTTTGGTTCGGTTGTTCATTCCGTTTAGCACTTTCTCAATTCCTTCTAAATATTGATAATTGTACAACCAATTGTGTGCTACCATAAAAGGCAATACGTGTTGTGTTTTTTTTGGAAGAATTTCAAAGTTGTCTTGCAACAAATCATAAAAAGATTGCACAAAAGTAGCTAACGGAATATCTGAATAGTTTGACCAGTTTTTTGCCAAATAATGATCGTAAAAAATATCGATAATTACGCCTTTGTAATGTCTGTACCTTGGATGCAATCTGCGTTTGCTTTTGCGTACAATTTTATGTGCATCGGTAAAGGTGTCTATTTCTCTGTGGAATAAAATTCCTTTTTGAATCTCTGGATGCAAATGGGTAAAATTATTTCCAGGAATATGATCTGCAATAAAATTACCAATTAAAATATTGGTATTATTTTCTGATAAATATAAGTGTGCTAAAAAATTCAACTATTATGTTTTGAAGTTAAAAGTAAACAAAAAAAGGTGTAATATTTCTGTTGAGTGTTTTTTATCTGTAACTTATTGATATGACATTAAGTATGACAAAAACGCCTTTTTATTTTATTATTTTAGATATCTAAAATAAAAACTGCCAATATGACTTTTTTAAGAAAAAATTAACTAAAACTTTGTGTAATTATGATAAAATTAACATTTGGCATAGAGATTGACAAAATTATTATAGAAAATAAAAAAAGTTCTAACCTCCACAGAAAGAACTTTTATTTATTGTAAAGTGGGAATAGAAAAGGATACCACTTTTAGTTTGAGCCAGCGAATATATCCCTAAATTTTCTTCTAGCAAAATTTTTCACTTCCTTTCTCGGTTTTAACTGATTGTCTACCGTTGTTTAATAAAGCGACAGTCAAAGGTAAAATATAATAAATATGCCTATAATAGAAAGAATCTCGTGTAGAGATTTTCCTTTAGAAGATGAAGGAGTAAAAGTAAAAGATGTTCTCAAGTTAATTGAGAAAACAGGTTTTGAAGAAGAACTTTTTAAAGTTTTTGATTTAGAGTCAATTAAAAATGAATTTATAGAAGTTCCGGGAGCTTCAACATTGGTTCATGCTATTTTGAATATAGAAAATAGATTAAAAAAAATTGACATTACTGCTCAATTAAAAGATGTGAAAACGGTTGGTTTTACAGACGAAAATCAAGCTTTACTTGAAATTGCTAATATTGAGAATGAAGAATTATTAAAACTCTTTAGAAAAGATTTAATTGATTTTGAAACAACATATTCTGTTAAAGCTGATTACTTTAATCAACTTTATGATATGAATAAGTATTTGTCTTTTTTACTCAACAAAGAGTACAGGGATATTGTCAATAATAACATTGATATGTTAGAAGAGAAAAATAAAGAAAATGAAGATGAAAAAGTCTTTAAAACTGTCATCGATAATAAAAAAAATAGATACGTTAGAGCTATAGTGTCTAAAAGATATAAAGATTATAACATACCGTTCTCTGTTTTTGTTACTTTAATCCAGTTGCATAGCTTAAATAAAAATAAAAACCTCAGTTTTTCTGTTTCGAAATTTAGCTTAACTGATTCTGAAATCAGAGTAGAATTTAAAAATGAAAAAGAATATGATTTTTTTGACAAATCAAAAGTCTCGTTTTCTTTAGTTTTAACGAATGATGAAATTAAAAGAGATGCTGTTAAGTTAAAAGGATTATTTTCTATAAATTTTGATGATGTTAATGCTTATTTGAATCCTAATGAAGGTAATACAAACATTATGTCATTTAAGCATGGAGTTAAAGTAGATAACGTAAAACAAAAGTTATCATCTTTAGGTTTTGATATTCTTGAATTTGTTAATGGCACTTTGGATGATTTAAAATTTGTAAAGAGAGTTAATACTTCAACGACTATATTAGAAATACAAGACAGGTTAATTCAAAAAGTGGATAATGCCAGGGATAAAAATTTTCTACCATTAAAAGAAGAAGTTAAAAAAAGGCTTTTACTTAAGAAAGTTGATAATTTATTTGATTTATTATCCTTAGTTGATAAAGTAGATGAGGTATTTAGTGATGAATATATTCAAGCACAAGATTACTGGAGGTATAAAGTTTATCAAACATTAGTGAAAAGAGGTAAATAATTTTTGGTATCTATTAAAACAAAAACCACAACTTTTTAGTTGTGGTTTATTTTTAAAAAAGAAGATATAAATTATCTACATCCATTTTTTGCACATGTAATTTTTTCATTAGAATCAACCCAATGACTTGGTTGTTCATTAGTGTTGAATCCACAAGCTGTTGTTCCTCCTTTAGAACCTCTGTGGACTTCGTTTGTTGGTTTGTGTTTTACTGCCATAACATTTTTTTTAAATTAATACTATCGTAAAGTTAATCAATAAATCTGTTTCCAAAAAATTGACTATCAATTATTTATCAACAAAAAACCACAACTTTTTAGTTGTGGTTTTAAATAGTATTTGTGAGATATCTCGATAAGTTCGATATGACATTCGTTTTGTCATTTTGAGCCTGCCTGTTCGGTAGACAGGCGAAATAAAATGAAGTCGAAAAATCTACAAAATGAGATTCCTCCGTTTCAGTCGGAATGACAGTATAGTTAATTGAACGAAGGGGGTTATTAAAAAAAAGCACCGTAATTAAACGATGCTTTTAAATAGTATAAGTGAGATTGCCACTCCCGAGTAATCGGGATCGCAATGACAGTCTTTATTCTCTTTTCTAAAAAGTCTCTATTCTTATGAATTCAACATCACTGGCATTACCAACATCGTAACTTGTTCTCCTTCGTCTGTTCCGTCAATTGGTGTTAAGATTCCGGCTCTGTTTGGTAAAGACATTTCTATCAATACATCGTTAGCGTTTAAGTTGTTTAACATTTCGCTTAAAAAACGAGAGTTAAAGCCTATTTGCATGTCGTCTCCTTGATAATCACAAGACAAACGTTCGTCTGCTTTGTTTGCGTAATCTAAATCTTCTGCAGAAATGTTTAATTCTGTTCCTGCCATTTTTAACCTGATTTGATGTGTAGTTTTACTAGAAAAAATAGAAACTCTACGAACAGAATTTAAAAATGATGCTCTATCAACTGTTAATTTATTTGGATTTTCCTTCGGAATTACCGCTTCGTAATTTGGATATTTTCCGTCGATCAAACGACAAACCAATACAAAATTATCAAAAGTAAACTTTGCATTTGAGTTGTTGTATTCTATAGAAACATCGCTTTCAGAACCGCTTAAAATTCCTTTTAATAAGTTCAATGGTTTTTTTGGCATGATGAATTCTGCACTTTCATTTGCAGTAACATCAGTTCTTGTATATTTTACTAATTTATGTGCATCGGTTGCAACAAATGTTAAACTTTCGGGACTAAACTGAAAAAACACTCCGCTCATTACCGGACGTAAATCATCGTTACCAGCAGCAAAAATGGTTTTAGAAATTGCGTTTGCTAAAATAGCAGACGGAATTACAGTGGTGCTTGGTGCAGCTAAAGAAACGGCTTTAGGAAATTCTTCTCCGCTAAAAAATGCCATGTCGTATTTTCCTTGATCAGAACTAATTTCAATAGCGCTTTCTCCTTCAGTTTTAAACGTTAACGGCTGATCTGGAAATGTTTTTAAGGTGTCTAATAACAAACGCGCAGAAACGGCAATAGAACCTTTAGAATCAGATTCTACTTCTACAACAGCACTCATCGTTGTTTCTAAATCTGATGCAGAAATTTTTAATTCGTTTTTTGATAATTCAAATAAGAAATTATCTAAAATTGGTAATGTATTATTGCTATTGATTACGCCTCCAAGTACTTGAAGTTGTTTTAATAATTGCGAGCTAGATACTATAAATTTCATTGATTTTGTTTTTTTAGGTGAAGACTAAAAGTCAAACACTTCACACTCCGTTTTTCAAAACGGATATGAACTACAAATATATTCTAAATAAGTGATTTTAAAAATATTTTTATCAACAGTTTTTAAGATCAACACAAACGGTTAAGACAAAAGAAACGAGACCGCTTGGCTGTTAGATTTTAGGACTTCTTTTTTATGATTTTTTGTTATTCTAAACAAATAGGTTTTCCTTAAAAAGAGTATTTTTTAGTTGAATGATTCTCCTTTAGTTACAATCAAGTCTTGTGTCTTGCTTCTTTATTCTTGTTTCTTTAAATTAAAGATGATATACTCAAATAAAATGCATCAATAAAAGAAACGTTATAATTATGTTAATGCTTTTTTATGAACGCATACCAAAACATATATATACTATATTTGTTTTGACTACTTTTTGTTAAAAAAATAATTTAGTGTCTCCTTGAGCATTATTGAGAATTGAAATATATTTTAATTTGAAGATAAAAGCGCAGCTTGCGAGAGGTTTTCTTTAGGTCTCGACTGCGCTCGACCAGACATTTTTTATACATGATTATATGAAAAAAAGAATTCTTATTCTATTTCCTTTTTTGTTTTTGTTTATATCAATTCACGCTCAAAAACCACAAAAATTATCTTCAAATCAGATTTATGAAAAGATTCAGAAATTAAATTTTTTAGGATCTGCCTTATATATTGCTGCGCATCCAGATGATGAAAACACACGATTAATTTCCTATTTGGCAAATCACGAAAAAGCGAGAACAGGGTATTTGTCTTTAACGCGTGGCGATGGCGGTCAGAATTTAATCGGTCCAGAAATTAGAGAATTGTTAGGATTGATTAGAACAGAAGAATTATTAGCTGCCAGAAGAATTGACGGTGGAGAACAATTTTTTACCAGAGCAAACGATTTTGGGTATTCTAAAAACCCAAAAGAAACGCTAGAGTTTTGGGAAAAAGACAAAGTGTTAAGCGATGTTGTTTGGGCAATTAGAACTTTTAAACCAGATGTAATTATCAACAGATTTAATCATAGAACTCCAGGAACAACACACGGGCATCACACAACTTCGGCAATGTTAAGTGTAGCGGCTTTTGATTTGGCAAATGATGCAACAAAATACCCAAATCAATTAAAATATACAGAAACTTGGCAGCCAAAACGCTTGTTTTTTAATACATCTTCTTGGTTTTATAATAATCAAAAGGATTTTGAAAAAGCAACAAAAGGAAAATTGACATCTTTTGATGTTGGTGTGTATTATCCGTTAAAAGGATTGTCGAATAACGAAATTGCTGCGTTGGCAAGTAGCCAACATTTGTGCCAAGGTTTTGGTCGATTAACAACTCGTGGAACGCAATTTGAATATCTTGAATTTTTAAAAGGCGATAAACCTAAAGACACTAAAGATATTTTCTCAGGAATTAATACCACTTGGAATCGCATCAAAGGCGGCGGAGAAATTGGTGCAATTTTGTATGATGTAGAAAAGAATTTCGATTTTTCAAATCCGTCGAAACATTTACCAGCATTATTAAATGCCTATGATAAAATTCAGTTGTTAGAAGATGCGCATTGGAGAGAAATCAAACTCAAACAAATCAAAGAAATTATAGAAGCTGCTGCCGGTTTGTATTTAGAAGTTTCTGCAACCAATTCTAGCACAACGCCAAACGGAGAAGTTACGTTAAAAGTTGAAGCTTTAAATAGAAGCGATATCACAACTTTTTTTGATAGTTATCGCATTAAAGAAAATAGAGTTGCCATCGTACGATCGCCAGAAAAACAGTTAGAAAATAATGTTCGTGTAAATATTACCGATAAAATACAATTAAAAAACAAACCCTATTCAGATCCGTATTGGTTGCAAGAAAAAGGAACATTGGGAATGTACACGGTAAAAAATCAGTTGTTAATTGGTAAACCCGAATCTGATAGACCTTTACAAGTTGAATTCAATTTAAATATTTGGGAACACAACATTTCATTTACAAAAAATGTGGTGTACAGATATTCTAGAAGTGATGTTGGAGAAATTTATGAACCTTTTGAAGTATTGCCAGAAGTTACTACAAAATTAAGCAACAAGGTGCTTATTTTTTCTGATAATTCTCCGCAAAAAGTAGCAGTTTTAGTAAGAGCAGGAACAAAAAACGTACGTGGTTTTGTAAGCTTGGAAGTTCCAGCTAATTGGACAATTTTCCCGAACCAGATTCCGTTTTCTATTGCTCAAAAAGGCGATAATGTAACGGTAGATTTTATGGTAACGCCGCCGGTAAATCAATCAGAAGGGATTTTAAAAAGTATCGCAACTATTGATGGTAAAATATACAATAAAGAATTAATCGAAATCAATTATAACCACATTCCGAAACAATCAGTCTTATTAAATTCTGAAGCGAAAGTTGTTCGATTAAATATACAGAAAAACGGAAATTATATTGGTTATATTACTGGCGCTGGCGATGAAATTCCAGAAAGTTTACGCCAAATAGGATATACAGTAATACCGATTGATCCAAATGAAATCAACGAAGAAAATCTGCATAAATTTGATGCTATTGTTTTAGGAGTTAGAGCCTATAATACTGTTGACGCATTAAAGTTTAAGCAAAAATTCTTGCTAGATTATGTAGAAAAAGGCGGAAATATGATTGTGCAATACAATACAGCAGGACGGGGCGGAATTGATGTTGGTGCGCCATTTAAATTGCATATTTCTAGAGATCGAGTGACCGATGAAACTGCCAAAGTTAGTTTGTTGGCAAAAAATCATTCTCTGTTGAATTTTCCAAATAAAATAGAAGCGTCAGATTTTGATGGTTGGGTGCAAGAACGCGGATTGTATTTCCCAGACGAATGGAGTAAACAATTTACACCCATTTTATCGATGCATGATAAAGATGAACCAGCAAGAAATGGAAGTTTGTTAGTGGCAAAACATGGAAAAGGACATTATATTTACACAGGATTAAGCTTTTTTAGAGAATTACCAGCGGGTGTTTCTGGAGCGTATAAACTCTTTGCAAATATGTTGTCTATAGGAAAAGAGAACATACAAAAGCAAACAGAAATAAAAGAATAGTTAGAGTGTCTCTTCGAGCGCAGTAGAGAAGTTTAAAATAGGTCTCGACTGCGCTCGACCAGACAAAATAATATAAGAATATGAATCAGCAAGAAAAACGTCCTTGGAAAAAAATATACAGTGTTGTGTTGATTGCCAACTTTGTATATATCATTCTATTTTATTTTATCACTACTTATTTTTCAAATTAAGCACATAAACTATGGAAATTTTAGACTGGATTGTACTTTCTATAACTTTATTATTTATTGTGATTTTTGGTGCTTATAAAACAAGAAAAAACACAAGCGTACAAGATTATATAAAAGGAGGAAACGACACAAAATGGTGGACAATTGGAGTGTCTGTAATGGCAACTCAAGCAAGTGCAATCACTTTCTTATCAACTCCTGGACAAGCATTTCATAGCGGAATGGGATTTGTACAATTTTATTTCGGTTTGCCAATTGCAATGGTAATTATTTGCTTGGTTTTTATTCCGATTTATCACCGATTAAAAGTCTATACAGCGTACGAATATTTAGAAGGACGCTTCGATTTAAAAACAAGAACTTTAGCCGCCATTTTATTTTTAATTCAACGTGGATTGGCAGCCGGAATTACCATTTTTGCTCCGGCAATTATTTTGTCTGCTGTGTTGGGTTGGGATTTGGTTTCCTTAAATATTATCATCGGAGTTTTGGTGATTATTTACACAGTTTCTGGCGGAACAAAAGCGGTAAATGTGACACAAAAGCAACAGATGTTTATCATTTTTATTGGAATGTTTGTTGCCTTTTTTATGATCATTGACAAATTACCACAAGATATTTCTTTTACAAAAGCTTTGGATATTGCAGGTGCAAGCGGAAAAATGAAAGTACTCGATTTTTCGTTTGATTTATCAAATAGATATACAGTTTGGACAGGTTTTTTGGGTGGAACTTTTTTAATGTTGTCTTATTTTGGTACAGATCAAAGTCAAGTACAACGGTATTTGTCTGGAAAATCAGTAAGAGAAAGTCAGTTAGGATTGTTGTTTAATGGTTTGTTAAAAGTACCAATGCAATTTTTTATTCTGTTAGTTGGTGTGATGGTTTTTGTATTTTATCAATTTAATGCAGCGCCGTTAAATTTTAATCCGAAAGCAAATGAAGCGGTTATCAATTCTAAATATGCTGCTGAATATGCTTCGTTAGAAAATCAATACAAAAAGATTGAGAACGATAAAAAAGCATTGGTTTTAGATGGAGTTCAAGCCAGTGATAAAATTAAAATTAAAGAATTAGAGGTTAAGAGTGTAGCAATTAAAGAACAAGCAAAAGGTGTTATTCATAAAGCAGATGCTTCGGTAGAAACCAATGATAAAGATTACGTTTTTATTCATTTTATTTTAAACAATTTACCAAGAGGATTAATTGGTTTGTTATTGGCGGTGATTTTATCTGCGGCAATGTCATCAACAGCATCAGAATTAAATGCGTTGGCAAGTACAACTGCAATCGATTTATACAAGCGAAATGTAAAAGAAGAAAAATCTGATGAGCATTATGTAAAAGCTTCAAAGTGGTTTACGTTAGGTTGGGGAATTCTCGCCATTTTAGTAGCGTGTGTTGCCAATTTGTTTGATAATTTAATTCAGTTGGTAAATATTATTGGTTCTATTTTTTACGGAAACGTTTTGGGAATATTTTTATTGGCATTTTTCATCAAATTTGTAAAAGGAAACGCCGTATTTATTGCTGCTTTGATAACACAAGCAATTATTATCGGTGTGTTTTTACTAGATTGGTTGCCATATTTATGGTTAAATTTATTGGGTTGTGTTTTGGTGATGGGAATCGCAATTCTTATACAAACTACTCAAAAAAATAAAATGGATGTAGTTACAGTTTAAAATGATACAACTATTCCGTCATTCTAAATTTAATGACAAAAGAAGACAGAATTGTGATCATTCCGATGGAAATAATTGCATCTTCAATTCCCCAAACATCAGCAATGATTCCTGATAAAATAGCGCCAATTGCATAGCCTAAATCGCGCCATAATCTGAAAACACCAATGCTTTCTGCGCGTTGTGTTGGAGTAGTTGTTGCAGCAATTGCGGATAAAAATGTTGGATACACCAACGCAGTTCCAAATCCTAAAATAGCAGCAATAAAAACCAAACTTAAAAAATTGGTTGTGTACACGATAAAAATAATTGCAATTCCTTGCAATAACATTCCCCAAAACAACATCTTCTTTTTAGAATAAAGGTCAGACATTTTTCCTGTAAATAATTGTCCGATTCCCCAAACAGAAGGATACACAGCGGCAACAATTCCAATGCTTTTGGTGTCGAATTGCAAACTGATTAACAAAATGGGCAATAAACCCCAAATCATTCCATCATTTAAATTATTCACCAAACCAGCTTGCGTAATTGCGCTTAAATTTTTATTCTTAAAAGTGGTTTCTAAAAACACATTATCTAACTTTTTTGTGGTATCTATTTTTTGTTCTTGATTCACAAATTTTCGCGTGTCTTTTACAAACAAAATAGATAGCAATAATCCAACAATAGAAATTCCAATTCCGATATAAAAAGGATATGGAGTTATGCCGTATTTCTGCGCTACAATTCCGGTTAAAAATGCCACAATTCCGACTGCAAAATAACCAGCAAATTCGTTAATTCCCATTGCCAAACCTCGGTCTTTTTCGCCGACCAAATCAATCTTCATAACCACAGTACTGCTCCAAGTTAATCCTTGATTGATTCCCAATAAAATATTGGCAAAAATCACCCAATTCCAATGTGCAGCATTCATCAAAATAAAAGGAATGGGAATTGCGAACAACCAACCTAAAATCAATAAGTTTTTTCGTCCGTATTTGTTGGCTAATTTTCCTGTAAAATAATTGGTAATTGCTTTAGTAATTCCGAATGCAATAATAAAAGAAAGAATGGCCGTTTTAGAAGCGATGCCAAACTCGAGTTCTGCAAATTTTGGAAAAATGCTGCGTTCTAAACCAACCATTCCGCCCACAAATGCATTGACAATTACCAAAATGGTAAACTGAACCCAATTTTCTTTTAATCCTAGTGTTGGTTTTTTGTTCATAAAGCTTTTTCGAAAATTCGATATTTTTTGTAAATTTCATGATTCATGCGTTCGTAAGTTGAGCGCATTTGTGTATTTTCTTCCATTGTTAAATGACTGTCCATCACTTTTAAATTTCCTTTTCTGGCAGCATCAAATAAAGCAACTGCCATTAAAGCATCCAAACCAAAATTTCGAATATTTTGTTTTACACAACCCAATAACATATCTAGTTGTATTGCGGTTTTTAACGCTTTTAAAATATGGATAAATCCGAAAGGTAACAATCTTCCGTTGGCTTTTTTAAAACCTTTACTGATGTTTGGCATTGCTACAACAAATGCAACCACAACATCATTTTTATCTTTTACCAGTTTGATGTAATTCGGATTTAACAAGGGTAAAAAACGATCAGAAAATTCTTTTGCTTCTCTATCATCTAAAGGCGCAAACCCGTAAATATCTGTATACGTTTCGTTGATTAAATCGAAGACTGTTTTTACATAAGGTTTTATTTCTGATGATTTTGTAAACGCTACAATTTTAAAACCTCTAGATTGTACGCGTTCTGCAATTTTAAGATAGATTTCCGGTGTTTTTTCTTCTAATTGAATTCGATATTGAAACAAATCGATTTTCTTTTGATAGCCATTCCTTTCTGTGTGAGAAATCATGTATTCAAAACTACAATTGGTAACCATTACTGTCATCGGATCTTCAAATCCTTCCAATAAAAAACCTTGCGGATCTTTATCAGAAAAACCTAACGGACCCACAATGTTGTCCATGTTTTTTTCTTTTCCCCAAATTTCAATGGCTTCAAGTAACTTGTCAAAAACTTCGGCGTCATCATAACATTCTAAATAACAAAAGCGAGCATTTTTTTCATTATTTCCGGTGTTGTAAGCGTGATTGATAATTCCCATAATTCGCCCAACAACTTCATTGTTTTTAGTTGCTAAATACATGATGGTATCGCAATGTTCAAAAGAATGATTTTTCTTTTTATCAAACACTTTAAATTCATCTGTGACTAATGGTGGCAACCATTCTTTGTGGTTTTTATGAATTTTATAAGGTAGTTTTATAAAGGTTCTTAAATCTTTATAGTTTGTAACTTCTCTAAGATGAATCATAAATTTAGTTTGTAAAGATTCTTTTTTTTGAATTGATAATGATACGTAAAATCTGCCAAATACAAGATAATTGGTGCAATTAAAAAACCAGCAATTGTATCAACAGCATAATGTGCTTTTATGTAAACAGTTGATAAAATTAAAAGGAAAGTTATAGGTAAACAGATTTTAAAAAATAACGGCAAGGTTTTTCTAGCTATTAACAAAATTACTACGGTAACACCAACATGTGAACTCGGAAAAGCACCCGTTGGTTGTTCTGCATTAGCTTGAATTATATGCATTATTTTTTGAAAAATAAAGCCGTTTGTTGGAACAGCTCTTTCTGATATATCGAAATAAAATTGTGGTCCTGCAGAAGGAAATAATGCGAAAATAAAATAGAAGCATAATAACGAGAAAGTGACTTTATATATGCTTTCAATGAATGATTTTTTTCTTTTAAAATACATGATAAGTACAAATCCTAAAATGATAAAATAAAATGAAAAATACCCGAAATACATTAATTCTGTAACAAATGAATTTGAGAAATATTTTACAAATTCTAGACTTGGCTGAAAACCAAAAATCCACTCATCTAATTGAATGAATAATGGATCTAAATTATTAAAAAATAGTTTGTTGTAATGTACCGTTTCTGTGTAAAAATAACCTGCAAATAAAACTGGATAGCTATTTCTAAACAATGTAAATAATGCAGATTTCACAATCGGATTTAAAAAAATAAAACCCAAACTTATTGCAGAAATAATTCCTCTAATTACTAATAATTCAGCTACATTTTCGGTTTGATTCCAAGAGCAAACTAATAAAATGCTTGTAATTAAAAGAAAACCTAAAAAAAGGAAATCTATGCGTTTTAGTTTCATTTATTTTTTTTAATGTCTAGAAAAATATTTTTTACAAAAAGGGATATTTATTATTTCAATAAATATACTAAAACAAGCAAGTAAAAGTTTATACTCTTTAATAATATTTTTTTTTTCTTAAATAATTAAAAATAACACCAAAAATAGCTAACAAAACTAAAGGTAAAACAACATTAAAAAACTGCCAGAAAGAACGTTCTTCAAAAGCTTTTTGTTTGTTCAATAGATTAATTTTAAGTGATTTATTTCTTAGGTTGATTAAGCCATCATCATCTAATAAATAATCTACTGCATTTAATAAAAACTCTTTGTTTCCAAAGGTTTCTTGTGTCCACTTATCGGTTGATAAATCGTAGGGCTGGTTTTTTAAAACTTGATTTTTTGCGATATCTCCATCAGCAATTACAACCATTTTATTCGGAGTACTTTCCTTTTTATAAAGCGATGTTTTAAAAGGTTTAATTCGGTCTTTATAAGCAGATTTAAAATCGCCTTCTAACAACACGGCAGTTAATTGTTTTCCGCTTTTATATTCGTTTGGATTTTGGTTATTAGCAATGCTTTTTAATTCTACAAAATTTGGTGTTCCCATTTTTGCAGATAATAATGATGTTGCTAATAAAGGCGTTTTTTTAATATTGTTTTTTAACGTGTCAATTTGAGTTGTAAACTGTAAACGAACTGGACGAATATTTTTTGTAATCGGATGATTTGGATTTCCGTTTACCAACGGATGAAAATCCCAAGGTAAATATTGAAACTGCGTTTTGTTGCCAACATTTCCGGTTGCTAACGGAATTTTAGCAGCATACATATCTTTAATAATTGTGGTGTTAATTCTCACTCCGTACGCAAATAATAAATCGGTTAAATTTAAATCTCTTGGATACGCAAGCATTTTTCCTGTTTGCAATAAACTGTCTTGATCTGCTTGCACATTGTCAATCATCCACAATGTTTTTCCGCCATTTGTAATAAATTGATCGAGCGTTAATTTTTCATTATCAGAAAATTTAATGGTTGGTTTTGCAATAATTGCCAAATCGAAACTCGTTAAATCTTTTAATGTTTTTTGTGGATTTGTCAACACAGAATCCAACGTAAATTTCGCCAAACTATATTTGGATGCAACGTCTTTTAGAAAGCTATATACATAAATATCTTCTAATTCTCCATTTCCAGAGATAACAGCGATTTTTTGTTTACTTTTTCGGTTGATGTTTTTAATGGCACTGGCGAAAGAAAATTCTAAGTTTTCAACCGCGTTTTGCAATTGTTCGTCTTGTGAATTTGCGTTAGAACTCGGCAATAAATTTACCAAATTGGTTTTATTTTGATAGGAAATTTCTGCCCAAGGAAATATAATTGCTTCCGATAATTTCCCGTCTTCTTCAACAGTTAATCTACTTGGAGTCAATCCTTTTTTGATTAATTCTTCTCTAAACGTATCTGGATTGATAAACTGAATTCTAATATTAGAATTTACCGCTCTTAATTCTTCTAAAAACTGTTTTGTTTCAATTTGTAAACGCTTAAATTCCGCAGGAAAATCACCTTCTAAATACACTTTTACATTTAAAACATTGTCAACAGAATGTACAATAGATTTTGTTGTGTTTGTAAGCGTGTAGCGTTTGTCTTGCGTTAAATCGAAACGTTTGTAATATTGATTTCCGAAGAAGTTTATCAACAGTAAACCAAGTACTAATTTTGCGATAAATTTTAAATTCTTAGACATTACGTAACTGATTTTTAGTTAGTAATAAAAAGAAAACGCTGACAGAAATAAAGTACAAAACATCTCTGGTGTCAATCACTCCGCGACTGATACTTTTAAAATGTTCGTTGATTCCTAATAACTGAATGGTATAACTATTGGATGGAAAGATTCCTGCAATGGCATCAAATCCGTAGAATAAAAAGAACGTGATAAAAACGCCTAAAATAAATGCTACAATTTGATTTTTAGAAAATGTTGAGGTAAATAATCCAACAGAAGTGTAGGTTGCGGCTAAAAATAACAAACCAATGTACGAACCAATGGTGCTTCCTAAATCGATATTTCCAACTGGATTTCCTAACTGAATAATTGTATACACATAGGTCAATGTTGGCGCTAAAGCAACCACAATTAATAGGAGCGAAGCAGTAAATTTGCCCAATACAATTTGCCAATCAGAAATTGGTTTTGTTCGCAGTGTTTCTATGGTTCCTGCATTTAATTCGTCGGCAAAACTTTTCATTGTTATTGCCGGAATTAAGAATAATAAAATCCAAGGTGCTAATAAAAAGAAGCTATTTAAATCTGCAAAACCAGCATTTAAAATATTGGTATCGTCTTTAAAAACCCATAAAAACAATCCGTTTACCAACAAGAAAACTCCGATTACTAAATAAGCAATTGGCGAAGCAAAAAATAAATTGAATTCTTTTCTAAGGATTGGAAACATATTATTGATTTATTTCGAGACGAAAAATACGATTATTTTCAAAACCTTCATCTCTTCTTTTTGGTTGAAAAACAAAATGGTGTTTCTCTAACAACGCAATTGATGCTTTATTATTTTGATGCGTAAATGCTTCTATTATTTTTAATTGCAAGGTAGCTTTTCCAAACTTTAAAACGACTTGCATCGCTTCATTCATAAAACCTTTTCGATGAAATGTTGGATGTAATTCGTACCCAATTTCTGCATAATTATCATCCAACGAAATTTTATGAAATACAATTGTTCCGATCACTTGGTTGGTTTCGTTGAGTTCCATTGTCCAAAAAATACGATTTTCTTTTTTAAATTCTTGCTGACAAACAGCAATAAACTCAGTTGCTTCTTCAGTATTTTTAGGTGTTTTTCTAGTGATTAATTTGTTGATTTCTGTATTAGATCTCAGTTTAAAAACAGCATCAGCATCATCATCATTTAATTGTCTTAACAACAATCGTTCTGTGTTTATTTCTGGAAAATCTGTAAAAGAAAATGACTTCATTAATAACTGTTCATTCTTAATTGATAACTAATAACTGAAAATAGATAACTGATAATTGTTTACGGTAAACTCATCGTTTTATCAACACTCCACGCCTCTGGTTTTGTATTAAATAAAGCTTTGGTTTTTGCCCAAACGACTTTAAACAACTCAGAATTTCTGTAATTCTCTAAATCTTGTTCGGTTTCCCAATAACTATACGTAAAGAAAATACTTGGATCCTTTTTATCGCGATACAATTCTAATAATTGACAACCGTTATTGCTTCTTATTTTTTCTTTTTTGCTTTCAAAAATCTCTAAAAATACCGTTACATTTTCTTCGTGAAACCCCATTTTTACAATTCTAACAAACATTTTTATTTTTTGAAAATTAATAAAATTCTACCATTACAGTATCTCTGTAATCTAAACCTAACAAAGAAGAAGCGCCACCAACGCTATTTAAATTACTTCTGTAAATAGCAATTTCTAAAAATCCGGCTGAATTAAAAATAGCTAATCTTTCACCATCATAATGATTTCTATTTTCATCAATTTCGTAATTGACAATATCATTGTATTTATTGTTGATTTTATCAAAAGTATAACGTCTTGCAATTACTCTGTGATTTCTTCCTTTGCCAATTTCTGTAAAAAGTTTTTCGCTAATATTGCTGATGACATTTCCGTAGTTATCAATATAAATGACGCTTCCAATAATCTGAGTTTCATTTGAATTGATTTTAGGCTGAATTTCAGTCATTTTTTTATAGGTCTGAATCTCTTTTCCGATGACGCCTAAACTTCCGCCACGAGCGATAAAACAAGCAACTTGAACAAAAACATCTAACACAGGGAAACTACTTTCTACACGATCGTGAATGTTGATTTCTACAATTTGTGTTGGATTGATTTCTGAAGCAATCATAGAAATGATTCCGTTGTCTGGACAAATAAAATAATGATTGTCTAGTAAAATTGCAATGTGTTTGTTTTCTGGACTCAACTCCGCATCTACACCCACAATATGAATGCTTTTATCAGGAAAACTTTTATAAGAATTTTTTAAAATATACGCAGTTTCTGTAATGCTAAACGGAGTAATTTCGTGGGTAATGTCTACAATTCTAGCATCGGGCAATTCTGAGTAGATCGCACCTTTTACAGCACCTACAAAATGATCTTTAGTTCCGAAATCTGTTGTTAAAGTTATTAAAGACATGTAAAAATCACCTGTTGATTAGTTGTTTAAAAAAACATAAAAATTTTACACAAAGCTAATCAATTCTAATTTTTTATCCGTAATTTTCTTGTATAAAAAGTAGATAGATTTTATCTCATTTTATTTTATGTAATTAATTTCAATTCACAGATTGTTAACCTATTAAAATAGAATCATTTGACAGAAAGAATTATTGAGCTAACAGACATCAATCCAAAAGATTTTTTTGGAACTCAAAACAGCACCATTGCACAATTAAAAAAACACTTCCCAAAAATAAAAATTGTTGCTAGAGGAAATAATCTAAAAATTTACGGAGAATCAGATATTCTAGACGAATTCGAAAAACGGATGGAAATGCTGATGAAGTATTTTAACAAATACAACAAACTAGACGAAAACAGTATTGAGCGCATTTTAACTTCTACAGGAAAAGAAGAAAGAACAGACGCTGCTGCAAAAGAAGTTTTGGTGCACGGAGTAAATGGTAAATTGATAAAAGCTCAAACAGAGAATCAACGCAAAATGGTTTCTTTGATGCAAAAAAACGACATGCTTTTTGCTGTTGGTCCAGCTGGAACAGGAAAAACATATACTGCAGTTGCATTGGCTGTAAAAGCGTTGAAAGAAAAAGAAGTACGTAGAATTATTTTAACAAGACCAGCGGTAGAATCTGGTGAGAATTTAGGTTTTTTACCTGGAGATTTAAAAGAAAAATTAGATCCGTATATGCAACCTTTATACGATGCTTTACGCGATATGCTTCCGCATGAAAGATTAGAATCGTATTTAGAAAAAGGAGTCATTCAAATAGCACCATTAGCATTTATGCGCGGAAGAACATTAGACAATGCGTTTGTTATTTTAGACGAAGCGCAAAATACAACGCACAATCAAATGAAAATGTTTTTAACCAGAATGGGAAAACATGCTAAGTTTGTGATTAATGGAGATCCTGGGCAAATAGATTTACCAAGAAGACAAGTTTCTGGTTTAAAAGAATCGTTGTTGGCATTAAAAGATATTGAAGGAATTGCGCAAGTGTATTTAGATGATAAAGATGTAATTCGTCATCGATTGGTAAAAAGTATTATAAAAGCGTATAAAAGCATAGAAACTGAATAGTTTTTTGTTGTTCATAAAAAGTCTTTAGTTTACTTTTGCAGGCAACAACAATACCACAATTAATGAATACAATTAACGAAACCAACTTTAATTTTCCGAAACAGAAATCTGTTTACAAAGGAAAAGTTAGAGAAGTTTATAATATAAATGACGAAGTATTGGTCATGATTGCTTCCGATAGATTGTCAGCTTTTGATGTCATTCTTCCACGTCAAATTCCGTTTAAAGGACAAATTTTAAATCAGATTGCAACAAAAATGATGCACGAAACTGCTGATATTGTTCCAAATTGGTTGGTAGCAACTCCAGATGAAAACGTTGCCATTGGTCATTTGTGTGAGCCATTTAAAGTAGAAATGGTCATTCGAGGTTATTTATCTGGTCATGCAGCTAGAGAATACAAAGCAGGAAAAAGAATGCTTTGCGGAGTAGCAATGCCAGAAGGAATGAAAGAAAATGACAAATTTCCAACGCCAATTATTACACCATCAACAAAAGCAGAAAATGGCGAGCACGACGAAGACATTTCTCGTGAAAACATTTTAGCCAACAATATTGTTTCTGAAGAAGATTATTTGGTTTTAGAAGATTATACCCGTAAATTGTTTGCCAGAGGAACAGAAATTGCTGCAAAACGCGGTTTAATTTTGGTAGATACCAAATACGAATTTGGTAAAACAAAAGAGGGTAAAATTGTGTTGATTGATGAAATTCACACGCCAGATTCTTCTCGTTATTTTTATGCTGACGGATATGAAGAGCGTCAAGAAAAAGGAGAAAATCAAAAACAATTATCAAAAGAATTTGTGCGTCAGTGGTTGATAGAAAATGGATTTCAAGGAAAAGACGGACAGCAAATTCCAGCAATGTCTGATGAAAAAATTATAGAAATATCAAATAGATATATAGAATTGTATGAGCAAATTACAGGCGAAAAATTTGTAAAAGCAACTACAGAAAATGTATTAGAAAGAATTCATAAAAATGTAACGGAGTTTTTAACTGCGTAATTAAAAAATAAAAACCTCTCGACTCCGCTCGAGGAGACATTTATTTGTCAGTTCAAGCGGAGTCGAGAACTACTTAAAAATATTAAAAACAACTAATTATGATTATAGAACCAAGAACAAGAGGATTTATTTGTTTAACAGCACATCCAACAGGTTGTGAGCAAAACGTAATCAATCAAATAGCATATGTAAAATCTAAAGGAGCAATCAGTGGGGCAAAAAAAGTGTTGGTAATTGGTTCTTCAACAGGATTTGGATTGGCGTCTAGAATTTCTAGTGCTTTTGGATCTGATGCGGCAACCATTGGTGTGTATTTTGATAAACCTTCATCACCAGGAAAAACTGGTTCTGCTGGTTATTACAATACAGCAGCTTTTGAAAAACACGCTCATAAAGCAGGTTTGTATGCAAAAAGTATTAACGGTGATGCATTTTCAAATGAAATCAAACGTCAAACTTTAGACATGATCAAAAAAGATTTAGGTCAAATTGATTTGGTAATTTACAGTTTGGCTTCACCCGTAAGAACGCATCCAGATACTGGAGTTCGTTACAAATCGGTTTTAAAACCAATTGGCGGAGTTTTTTCTAATAAAACAGTAGATTTTCATACAGGAAATGTAACTGAAATTTCGATCAATCCAGCAGAAGGAGATGATATTGCAAACACCGTTGCAGTAATGGGCGGCGAAGATTGGAAAATGTGGATGGACGCATTAAAAAATGAAAACTTATTATCTGAAGGAGCAACAACAGTTGCGTATTCTTATATTGGACCGAAACTTACTGAAGCAGTTTATAGAAAAGGAACCATTGGTGCGGCAAAAGATCATTTAGAAGCTACCGCTTTTACAATTTCTGATGATTTAAAATCAATTGGAGGAAAAGCATACGTTTCTGTAAATAAAGCTTTGGTTACACAAGCAAGTTCTGCAATTCCTGTAATTCCGTTATACATTTCTTTACTGTATAAAATCATGAAAGAAAAAGGTACTCATGAAGGATGTATCGAACAAATTCAACGTTTGTACAGCGAACGTTTGTTTGGCGGAGATTTAGCTTTAGATGCAAAAGGTAGAATTAGAATTGACGATTTAGAAATGCGCGAAGATGTGCAAGCTGAAGTTGCTAAATTATGGGAAACTGCTTCTACAGAAAATTTATCTGAAATAGGAGATTTAGAAGGCTATAGCAATGACTTTTTTAATTTATTCGGATTTAAAGTTGAGGGTGTAGATTACGATGCAGATGTAAACGAAATGGTAGAAATTCCGAGTGAACATTAAATGTTAAGGAATTATAAACTCATATCATTTTTAATTATTTTTCTTTTTAATGGAACTCTTTTTGCACAAAAAAGTGATGCAGAAAAAGTAACTGTAAAAGTGCTGAGTTTTAATATTTTGCATGGAGCAACCACCAACGGAAGTTTTGATTTAGACATTATTGCCAACGTAATTAAAAAAGCAGATGCCGATTTTGTTTCGTTACAAGAGGTAGATTTTAAAACCAACAGAGCAAAAAAATACGATTTGCCAACAGAGTTGGGTTTTCGTACAAAAATGGCATCAATTTTTGGCAGAGCAATGTATTATGATGGCGGAGAATATGGAGAAGGAATTTTATCTAAATATTCTTTTTTATCAACCAGAAATGTTGCGTTACCATTTACAAAAGGAAATGAACCAAGAGCTGCTTTAGAAATTACAACGGTGTTGAAATCTGGCGATACTATTTCGTTTATTGGAACACATTTAGATCATTTAAAAGAAGATACAGATCGCGTTTCGCAAGCAAAAGCAATTAATAAAGCTTTTTCTAAGAATAAATTTCCAACAATTTTATCGGGTGATTTAAACGATACACCAAATAGTAAAACCATCAATATTTTAGAATCTTTTTGGAAAGCTTCTTATCATAAAGCAAATCCGTTATTGACTTTTCCTTCTGATAAACCAGTAAAAAAGATTGATTACGTGCTATATTATCCAAAGAATAAATGGAAAGTTTTATCAAAAGAAACTGTTTGCGATATAATTGCTTCTGATCATTGTGCGTATTTGGTGACTTTAGAATTACAGAAATAGATGAAAGCAGTAACGGTAAAAAAAATTAAAGACGAATTGAGTTATAAAAACTCAAAAGAGTTGATTGATTTGTGTTTGCGATTATCAAAATTTAAAAAGGAAAATAAAGAATTACTGACGTATTTATTGTTCGAATCTTCTAACGAAGAATTGTATATAGAAAGTGTAAAAGAACAAATGGACGATTTGTTTGAGCAGATTAACATCAACAGTTATTTCTACATCAGAAAAAGCGTTCGTAAAATTTTAACGCTGACAAAAAAGTTTATTCGGTATTCTCAAAAAAAAGAAACAGAAGTAGAATTATTGATTTACTTCTGTCAGAAATTAAAGAATTTTAAGCCTTCAATAAAAAATAGTGTTCGTTTGCAAAATGTGTATCACCGACAAGTTGAAAGTATTCAAAAAACAGTAAAAACCTTACACGAAGATTTACAGTACGATTATCAGCAAGAAATAGAAGAATTATTTTCTTAAAACAAATATTTCAACAATATTCTTATACTTACAAAGGCAATCAATATAGCGGTTGCCTTTTTTAATTGAATTGGTTGTAAGAATTTAGAACTAAACCTGCTTCCAATTTGCCCGCCAATAAAAACGGTAATAAGTAAAACCGTTGTTAGATTCCAATCTATCATAAACTCCGGATTTAAATATTGTCCACCCAAACCAGCTATAGAATTTACCAAAATAAACAAACTTGCTGTTGCGGCAATTTTTTTTGGCGTGTCCCAATTTGTTAAATGCAATAATGGCGCTAAGAAAATGCCACCGCCAATGCCGACCATTCCAGAAATAAAACCGATAGATCCGCCGTAACCAGCATTTTTAGACAGTTTTAATTGTGTTGTTTTTTCTTCGGATGCCACAATTTTTTTAGAAATCCACATCGTAATTGCTGCAAATAACAATGTAAAACCTAGTAAAATAAAGAAGAATGTTTGGCTAATTTTTAAATATCCACCAATAAAAGCAAACGGAATACTACATAAAACAAGCGGAATTACCTTTTTAAAATTGTATGTTTTTTGTTGATGAAAATAAAAAACGTTTCCTATAACAACTACAATATTACACAACAAAGCCGTTGCTCTAATTTGTGTAAAAGCCAAACCTGTTAATGCCAACACCGCTAAATAACTTGATCCGCCACCAAAACCGACTGAAGAATACAATACGGCAATGGTAAAAAAAAGTAAAATAACAGGCCAATTTGTATTTATAACAGATAAAACATCTTGAAAATTCATAAAGCAAATATAATTTTCTATTTTTAGAATGTCTAAGAATAAATAAAACAATAATGAGTAATTACCACATCAAGCATTTAGAAGAATATTACCAAGTGTATCGTAAATCGATTCGCGAGCCAGAAGCCTTTTGGGAAGAAATCGCTGAAGAACATTTTTTATGGAGAAAAAAATGGGATACCGTTTTAAGTTGGGATTTTTCTAAACCAGAAGTCAAATGGTTTGAAGGAGCAAAATTAAACATTACAGAAAATTGTATTGACAGACATTTAGCAACTCGTGGAGATAAAACGGCAATTATTTTTGAGCCAAACAATCCAGATGAAGCAGCAGAACACATCAGTTATAGACAATTGTTTGAACGCGTAAATCAGTTTGCAAATGTGCTAAAAAGTCAAGGTGTGCAAAAAGGCGATCGCGTTTGTATTTACGTTCCAATGATTCCAGAATTGGCAATTGCAACGTTGGCTTGTGCACGAATCGGTGCCATACATTCGGTTGTTTTTGCAGGGTTTTCATCCAAAGCATTATCAACAAGAATTAATGATTGCGATTGTAAAATGGTAATTACTGCTGATGGATCTTATCGTGGCGCAAAAACAATCGACTTAAAAGGAATTGTAGATGAAGCATTAGAAAGTTGTCCTGGAGTAGAAAATGTGTTGGTTGCAAAACGGATTAATTCTGATATTTTTATGAAAGAAGGAAGAGATTTTTGGTTGCAACCTTTATTAGATAATGCATCAACAGAAGGAAAAGCAGAAGTGATGGATGCAGAAGATCCGTTATTTATTTTATACACTTCTGGTTCTACGGGCAAACCAAAAGGAATGGTGCATACTACTGCTGGTTATATGGTGTACACGGCATATACATTTAAAAATGCATTTCAATATAAAGAAAACGACGTGTATTGGTGTACTGCAGATATTGGTTGGATTACTGGACATTCTTATATTGTTTATGGTCCGTTAGCAAATGGCGCAACAACGGTTTTATTTGAAGGGGTTCCGCATTATCCAGATTTTGGACGTTTTTGGCAAATTATAGAAAAACATAAAGTAAATCAGTTTTATACAGCGCCAACAGCAATTAGAGCCTTGGCAAAACAAGGAACAGAATTGTTAGACAAGTGCGATTTATCATCATTAAAAGTGTTAGGTTCTGTTGGAGAACCCATCAACGAAGAAGCCTGGCATTGGTATAATGATAATGTTGGTAAAAAGAAAAGTCCGATTATAGATTCTTGGTGGCAAACAGAAACTGGCGGAATTATGATTACTCCGATTCCGTATGTAACGCCAACAAAACCAACCTACGCAACATTGCCTTTTATTGGAATTCAACCAGCTATAATGGATGGAAATGGCGATGAATTAAAAGGGAATCAAGTTGATGGACGTTTGTGTATCAAATTTCCGTGGCCAAGTATTGCAAGAACTATTTGGGGAAACCATCAACGTTATAAAGAAACGTATTTTTCAGCTTTTGATAATATGTATTTTACGGGTGATGGCGCTTTGCGTGACGAAGTTGGTTATTACAGAATTACCGGTAGAGTAGATGATGTTATTATTGTTTCTGGACATAATCTAGGAACTGCACCAATAGAAGACGCCATAAATGAACATCCTGCGGTAGCAGAAAGTGCTATTGTTGGTTTTCCGCATGATGTAAAAGGAAATGCACTGTACGGTTATGTGATTTTAAAAGATGTTGGAGAATCTAGAGATCACGATAATTTACGAAAAGAAATCAATCAAATAATTACAGAACATATTGGTCCGATTGCAAAATTAGATAAGATTCAGTTTACTGAAGGATTGCCAAAAACACGTTCAGGAAAAATAATGCGTAGAATTTTACGAAAAATAGCGCATAATGAAATGGATAATTTAGGCGATATTTCTACCTTATTAAATCCGGATGTGGTGCAAAGTATTATTGATCATAGATTGTAAAAATTGCAAATAAAAAGCTCCTTTAAAGGAGCTTTTTATTTGCAATACATAAATTTTGTTATTCTGTCATGTTGATAGTTCGTGGCATATCATTTGACAAATAAGAGCATACACTTTAAGAAAAGAAAAAACATCCATGAAAGAATATAGCAATTCATCAAAAAATAAAAAGAAACCAAAAGTTTCTATCGGAAAAGCATTTAAAACAATTATTTGGCCAAAGCGTAAAGTGGTTTTTATTGGGTTGATTTTAATTGTAATAAGTCGATTGTCAAGTTTGGTATTGCCTTGGAAAAGTAAAGCCTTATTAGATAATGTCATTCCGAATAAAGATTACAATGAGTTATACAATTTGTTGTTTATAGTCGGAATTGCAATTTTAGTGCAAGCGATTACTTCTTTTTTATTGACACGAATTTTAAGCGTGCAAGCGCAATATCTAATTTCAGAATTAAGAGCGCAAGTGCAAAAGAAAGTATTGTCTTTACCTATCAGTTTTTTTGATAACACAAAATCTGGGGCTTTAGTTTCTCGTATTATGAGTGATGTAGAGGGAGTTCGAAATTTAATAGGAACAGGATTGGTGCAGTTGGTTGGCGGAACAATTACTGCAATAATTTCGATGGTTTTGTTAATTAGAATAAGTCCGTCTATGACATTTTTTGTATTGATTCCTGTTGCAATATTTGGTTTAGTAGCCTTAAAAGCATTTAAATATATCAGACCCATATTTAGAAACAGAGGCGTGATTAATGCAGAAGTAAATGGAAGGTTAATTGAAACATTATCAGGAGTTAGAGTGATTAAAGCATTTAATGCAGAACAGCAAGAAAATGAAACTTTTGAAAAAGGAGTAGATCTGTTGTTTCAAAATGTAAAGAAAAGTTTAACAGCAACGGCAATTATGACAAGTTCATCCACTTTTTTGTTAGGAATTGCATCTACTGGAATTATGGGAATCGGAGGATATAAAATTATGACAGGAGAATTAACTGTTGGAGATTTTTTATCATTTACATTATTATTAGGGTTTATGATTGCGCCAATTGTGCAAATGAGTAATATCGGAAGTCAATTAACAGAAGCCTTAGCAGGTTTAGATCGAACCGAAGAACTAATGAATATGGAAGCGGAAGAAGATGATGATGACAGAACAATTCAGTTAGAAACTATTGAAGGAGAATTGGTTTTTGATGATGTTTCTTTTTCGTATGAAGAAGGAAAAGAAGTATTAAATGATATTAGTTTTGTTGTTCCAAAAGGAACGGTTACAGCATTGGTTGGAAGTTCTGGTTCAGGAAAATCAACTATTGCAGGTTTGTCAGCGACGTTTTTAAATCCAAAATCTGGTAAAATTACAATTGATAATAAAGATATTTCTAAAGTAAAATTAAGTAGTTATCGAAAACATTTAGGAGTTGTTTTACAAGACGAATTTTTGTTTGAAGGAACTATTAGAGAAAATATTTTATTTCCGAGACCAAATGCAACAGAAGAGGAGCTGCAAAATGCTGTAAAAGCAGCGTATGTGAATGAATTTACAGATCGTTTTGAAGATGGATTAGATACTTTAATCGGAGAAAGAGGCGTCAAACTTTCTGGAGGACAACGTCAGCGTTTGGCAATTGCAAGAGCCATATTAGCGAATCCGAAAATCATTATTTTAGATGAAGCAACTTCTAGTTTAGACACAGAAAGTGAAGCCTTGATTCAGAAAAGTTTATCAGAATTGATAAAAGATAGAACCACAATTGTGATTGCACACAGATTAAGTACCATTAAACAAGCAGATCAAATTTTAGTAGTAGAATCAGGATCGATTGTTGAGCGAGGTACGCATGACGAATTGATAAAAAAAGAAGGAAGATATTTTGAATTGTATACCTATCAATCGAAAATTTAAAATTGTAAGCATTTATTTATATTTTCGACTTTGATTTAAAACCATAACTTATGAAAAAAATACTCTTATTATTTGTTCTAGCAGCAATTTCAATTTCATGTAAAAATGAAGAAAAGAAAGAAACTAAAAAAGAAAATTTCCCAAATGAATTAGCGAAAGTATTTGAAAAACATGGCGGAATTGAAGCTTGGAAAAAAGCAAAAACATTGTCATTTAACAAAGGAGATGAGGTTTATACAACAGATTTGCAATCTCGTAAAATAGTTGTTAAAGCACCAAATTACTCGCTTGGGTTTGATGGAAAAGAAGTTTGGTTATCTCAAAAAGATTCTACTGCATTTAAAGGAAATAAAAATTTTTATTACAATTTGTATTTCTATTTTTATGCAATGCCTTTTGTGTTGGCTGATGACGGAATTATGTACGAAAAAACAACAGATTTAGTTTTTGATGGTGTAAGTTATCCAGGATTTAAAATTTCGTACAAAGCAAATATTGGTTCATCACCAGATGATAATTATCTTATTTATTACAACAAAGATTCTTATCAAATGGAATGGCTTGCGTATACTGTAACATTTAATTCAAAAAAACCATCAGAAAAATATAGCATCATTCGATATAACGATTGGAATTCTGTAAGCAGTTTGTTGTTGCCAAAATCGATAACTTGGTACAATCAAGATAGTATTGGCGCACCAACTGAGCCTAAAAGAGCAGCTACAGAATTTACGTTACCGCTAATTAGCGATACAAAAATATCAGATTCTTTTTTCGAAAAGCCTACAAAATAGCGTTGATTTTATCATATATAAAATCATAATAATATCTAAAATTAGGCACCATAAAACGTCCATGTTTTGTGGTGTCTTTTAATATGGAAACATCAAATAGTTGGATGTCATCAACTTCTTCAATTTGCATTGTTAATTCTGGCAAGTCTTTAGTTAGTTTACACAAAAAAAGATGTTTAAACTCGTTGTCTAAGATTCCGTTTGGATGTACGATTTCGTCTTTTCTTAATCCAATTTTTGTCAAATCAGCTTCAGAAATTGTCAAACCAATTTCTTCTTTTACTTCTCTAATAGCTGCATTTTCTATTTTTTCTCCAGCAGCAACATGTCCAGCAACAGAAACATCCCAAAGATTTGGAAACACTTTTTTTACGGAAGCTCTTTTTTGAAGTAGAATTTTATGATCATCTGTATAGAACCAAACATGCACAGTTGCGTGATACAATCCTTTTTGATGCGCTTCAGATTTTAAAGCCGTTTTTCCGGTTGATTTTCCGTCAGAAGTTAAAATATCTACGAGTTCGTCCAAAATAGATTTTTATAAAGCTGCTAAAATACAATCAGACAAAACCTTTAAATCTTTTGAAGTATTGAATAAGTGACACGAAACTCTAATGTAGTTTCCTCTAAAAGAAACGAACACATTGTTTTTAGAAAGGGTTTCTTTTAATTTGGCCTTATTAATTTTTTCAGGAATTTCTACGCCAAATAAATGATGTGCTCTATCATCAAAATTTTCAATAATACAACCTTTCTCTTTTAAAACATCAACAAAATCAGAAGTAATTCCTTTACAATATTCTTGAATTGCTTTTGGTGTCCATTCAATAATCTGTTCAAGAGCAGCAATTTGCATTTTCACATAAATAAAACTAGCGTGTTCTCCTACAGAATATCTGTTTGCTAGTGCTTTGTATCTCGGTTCGTAATTTACTAAATCACTTAAGTTTTCGCTATTAAAACGATTCGACCAATTTTCTTCAATAGGTTCACCATCGTCAAAATATGCTCCAAAATATGCGTAACCACAACCGTAAGGACCAAATAGCCATTTGTAACCAGCACAAATTAATGCATCTGGCTGAATCTCTTTGATAGAGAATTCCATTGCGCCAACAGATTGACTTCCATCTACAATTAAAAGCGCATTGTGTTCTGTAGTCTTTTTTCTGATTGCTTTTAAATCGAATATGGTTCCGTTTGTCCAATGAATATTTCCTAGTGCAATAAAAGCTGTGTTGTCATTGATGGAGTTTAAAATTGCTTCATTCCAACGTTTGCCTTTATTCTCTTGCATTGTTGGTTGTTGTACAATTTTTAGTAGTGCATCATGTTTTTTAGCCAATTTTTCCCAAACATAATAATTGCTAGGAAATTGCTCTTCGATAAGCACAATTTCATCGCCTTTATTTAATTTAATATTATTTGCAACGGTTGATAATCCGTAAGAAACAGAAGGAATCGTTGCGATTCTATTATAATCATCGGCATCAATAAGTTGCGCAAATAATTTTTTAAGGGTAATAACTGGATTAAAAAAATCTGTAACCGGAATTAAATACGGTTTGCTTTTTTCTTTAAGAGCCTTCATTCCTGCTTCTTCAACAGATTTAAAAGAAGCAGAAAGGCTAGCGGTGTTTAAGTAATGAATTCCTTCTGGAATGTCAAACAGATGTTTTTGATTTTTCATTATTAAAAATTTAGTTAATCATTTAGAAAAGAGTTTTAAAAACGATTGAGAAATCTCATGATCCTAACTTAAAACCTTGAGATTTCTCTTATCGTCGAAATGACATGAATTTTTAAAATATTTTGTAAAAAAAATCCGTGAATTCGTGGCTTTTATTTATTACTCAAAATAAGAGAATGTTTCTCCGTCTTTTATTTTCAATAAGGTTTCATAAATCATTTTAATTACATTTTCTACATCATCTCTATGCACCATTTCTACAGTTGTGTGCATGTAACGTAGCGGTAAAGAAATCAATGCAGATGCAACTCCGCCGTTACTATACGCAAACGCATCTGTATCTGTTCCTGTTGCTCTAGAAAGTGCAGAACGTTGAAACGGAATCTTGTTTTCTTCTGCAGTTTCTGTAATTAAATCACGCAATTTTTGTTGTACTGCTGGAGCATAGGCAATAACAGGACCTTTTCCTAATTGTAAATAACCTGCTTTTTTAACATCAATCATTGGAGTAGTGGTGTCGTGTGTAACATCAGTAACAATTGCTACATTTGGTTTGATGCGTTGTGTAATCATTTCCGCTCCACGCAAACCAATTTCTTCTTGAACAGAATTGGTTATGTATAATCCAAAAGGCAATGTTTTTTTATTTTCTTTCAATAAACGAGCCACTTCTGCAATCATAAATCCGCCCATTCTATTATCTAATGCTCTACAAACAAATTTATCTCCGTTTAAAATATGAAATTCATCTGGATACGTAATTACACAACCAACGTGAATTCCTAATGCTTCCACTTCTTTTCTTGTAGCACAACCTGTATCGATAAAAATATTTTCTGGCTTCGGAGTTTCTTCTTTTGCTTTGTCTCTTGTGTGGATTGCTGGCCAGCCAAAAACGCCTTTTACGATGCCATTTTTAGTATGAATATTTACAATTTTACTTGGCGCAATTTGATGATCACTTCCTCCGTTTCTAATCACGTAGATTAATCCATTATCAGAAATATAATTTACATACCAAGAAATTTCATCTGCATGACCTTCAATAACCACTTTAAATTTTGCTTTCGGATTGATAACGCCAACCGCTGTTCCGTAAGTATCCGTTATAAATTCATCAACATATGGTTTTAAATAATCCATCCATATTTTTTGACCTTCCCATTCGTAACCAGTTGGAGCAGCGTTATTTAAATATTTCTCTAAAAATGAAATTGATTTTTTATTTAAGATTGATTTTTTTGCCATTATATCAGTTTATAAAGTTTTAATGTAAAAAAGTTTCAAAGTTAGTTAGCATGTTTTTATTTTAAAAAACACCTAAAAGACTTTGTGTTTGCTTTTGTAAAAATATCTATTTTTTTTGTGCTAATGAATGCTCATTTACATTTATTTTAAAAATATGTAACAAAAGTTGTAACTTTCACACTTATCTACTATAAATCAACTAAAAAAATTGCACTAAAATGAAATTAAAAATTGAAAACTTAACCAAAACGTATAAAAATGGTGTAAAAGCAATTGATGACTTATCAATTGAAATTGGCACAGGAATGTTTGGATTATTAGGTCCGAATGGCGCAGGAAAATCATCTTTAATGAGAACAATTGCTACTTTGCAAAGTCCAGATTCAGGAACTATTATGTTTGGTGATATCAATGTTTTAGAAGACAATATGTCTTTGCGAAAAATATTGGGTTATTTACCGCAATCATTTGGCGTATATCCTAATATGTCAGCAGAAGAGTTATTAGATTATTTTGCTACTTTAAAAGGAATTTCATCAAAATCTGAAAGAAAAGAGTTGGTAAAAGAAGTGTTGGAAATTACCAATTTATATGATGTAAGAAAAAAACATGTTGCTGGTTATTCTGGCGGAATGAAGCAGCGTTTTGGAATAGCACAATTGTTATTAAACAATCCAAAATTAATTATTGTTGATGAGCCAACCGCAGGATTAGATCCGGCAGAAAGACATCGGTTTTTAAATGTTTTACGTGAAGTTGGTACAAACTGTACCGTTATTTTTTCAACACATATTGTAGATGATGTAAGAGAGTTGTGTAATGAAATGGCGATTTTAAATGGTGGTAGAATTTTAAATCATACAACGCCACAGGAAGCTACAAAAGAGATTGAAGGAACTATTTGGAAAAAAATGATTGATAGAGATGAGTTAGATAATCATTTAACTCAATACAATGTGTTGTCATCAAATTACAATCAAGATAATACATTGAATATTAGAGTACATTCGGCTGAAAAACCATCAGAAGATTTTGAAGCTGCAACTCCGCAATTAGATGATGTTTATTTTATCGCTTTAAAACAAGACGAACCGGTTTTAACAAGTTAAGAGTTTTGAATTGTGAATTTTAAGTTGAAGCTAAATTTAAGTTTTGGTTATAGAATTCACAAGAACTCATCACTCAAAATTCATCACTAATAACTTTCATAATTATGTTTTTTACAATATTTAAACAAGAATTAAAATACTGGTTTAGTAGACCCGCATTTTATATTTATCTATCAATATTTTTAGTTTTATCATTATTTATTTCTGCAACTACCGCTGGTTTTTTTGATTCAATTACCGCAACAACGGGTTCTTCAAGAATTGTAAATTCGCCAATTGGAGTTGCCAATTTATTTAACGCATTAACTATTTTTATTTTCTTTTTATTTCCCTCAATTGTTGGAGTCTCGGTTTATAGAGACTACAAAAGCGAAATGCACACCATTTTGTACTCGTATCCTTTTACAAAAGCAGACTATCTTTTTGCTAAGTTCTTTAGCTCAATTGTAGTGGTTTCTTTAATTGCTTGTTCAATAACACTAGGAATGGTTGTTGGATTTCGAGTTTCTGGAACCAACCCAGATATTGTTGGTTCTTTTAATGCAGTATCATATTTACAAACCTATTTTGTATTTATATTGCCCAACATTTTATTATTTGGAGCGATAGTTTTTGCAGTGGTAACATTTACAAGAAATATTGCCGCCGGATTTATTACCGTTATTATTTTAATGTTCGGTCAAGGAGTTTTAGAAAGTTTGCTTTCTGAGCCAGAACATAGAACATTAGCGGCTATTTTAGATCCTTTTGGAGCAGCAGCTACAAATTATTACACCAAATATTGGACACCTTCAGAGCAAAATGAAATGCAACTTCCTGTCAAAGAGATGATTATTTACAATCGTTTATTTTGGTTGTCAATTTCAACGTTAATTTTTGGATTGGTGTACAGGTTTTTCACTTTTAGTCAAAATGCAATTTCTTTTTCCTTTAGAAAACCAAAAGCAGAAAGAGTTACAAAAACTAATTTTAGTGGAATTACAAGAATTAATTTACCAAAAGTTTCATTTGATTATTCATTTGTTCAAAATTTAAAAACCACTTGGAGATTGTCTAATATCGATTTTAAATATATTGTTAAAAGTTGGGCTTTTATTTCTATTGTGTTAGTTGGTTTGGTTTTATTGTTCGTTGGACTGTCTGAAATAGGAAATATTTTTGGAACACCAACATTGCCTGTTACTTGGAAAACATTAAGTAATGGAAATATATTTGGTGCGTCCATAAATATCTGTACATTTTTATATGCAGGTATGTTAGTGCATAGAGCAAAAATTGTGAGAATAAATCATTTAGTTGATGCAACTCCAATACCAAATTGGACATTGCTTTTTTCTAAAGTAATTGCATTAATAAAAATGCAATTTGTTTTATTAGCTGTAATCATGGTTTCTGGAATGCTTTTTCAAATGTATAATGGATATTATAATTTTGAAATAGGGCATTATTTAATAGAGTTATATTTCTTAGATTTTCTTAGATTTTTTATTTGGGCATTATTAGCCATTTTTATTCAAACAATAATTGGTAACGCTTACTTAGGATTGTTTGTGTTGTTGGTAGTTTCTATGGTTATACCATTTTTATCACTTGCAGGAATAGAACAAGCCATTCTTAAATACAATCAAGGTCCAGGTTATAGTTATTCAGATATGGATGGTTATGGAATTCTTTCCCCTTATTTAATTTATAATTTGTATTGGGTTTTATGTGGATTAATATTGTTAGTTACTGCTGCTTTATTTTGGGTTCGTGGAATTCCATTTTCACTTGCAGAAAGATTTTCAATTGCAAAAAAACGTTTTAAAGGAGTTTATGCAATTAGTTTTGCTGTATTTTTAATTGCTTTTTTAGGATTAGGATTTTCAATTTATAAAGAAACTGCTAGTAACGGAAAAAGAATTTCATCAAAAGAAGCAGAATTAAGACGAGTTAAATGGGAAAAAACCTATAAAAAATATGAAGATTATGCACAGCCAAGAATTATTTCTGTAAAAACGGATGTAAATATATTTCCGAAGAAAAGAACTTACAGCGCTTCTGCAACTTTTGTGATGATTAATAAAACCAAAAAAGAAATTGATAGCGTCTTTTTAAATCATAATTCATTAAAAAGTACATTTACTTTTAACAAGCCAAATACCTTAGTTTTAGAAGACACAATTCTTAATTTTGATATTTATAAGTTTGATAAAAAAATAATTCCAGGAGATACTTTAGAGTTGGCAATTACTGTAAAAAGTGATGAAAATACGCTATTTAAAATTAATTCTCCTGTTTTAGAAAACGGTACATTTATCAATAATTTTTTAATGTTTCCTTCTTTAGGATATTCTCCTTCCGGAGAACTAACAGATGATGAAACGCGTAAAAAATACGATTTGCCAAAGAATAAATTACGTCCAATGCCTACAGATTCTACTGCTTTAGGAAACACGTATATCTCTAAAGATTCTGATTGGATAGATTTTGAAGCAACGGTTTCTACATTAAAAGATCAAATTGCAATTGCTCCAGGTTATTTGCAAAAAGAATGGATTAAAGGAGATAGAAGATATTTCCATTATAAAATGGATAGTAAAATCTTAAACTTCTATGCATTTAACTCTGCAAGATATCAAGTAAAAAAAGAAATGTGGAACGGAATTAGTTTAGAAATTTACTACCATAAACCACATACTTTTAATTTAGATAGAATGATGAAAGGGCTGAAAGCTTCTTTAGCATATAATGCTAAGAACTTTAGTCCTTATCAACATAAACAAGCAAGAATAATTGAGTTTCCAAGAACTTTAGGAACTTTTGCGCAATCATTTGCAAATACAATTCCATTTTCAGAAGGATTTGGTTTTATTGCAGCTGTAGATGATAAAAATAAGGATGGTGTTGATTACCCTTTTGCAGTAACCGTTCATGAAGTTGCACATCAATGGTGGGCGCATCAAGTAATTGGTGCAGATGTTTTAGGGGCAACCATGTTGTCAGAAAGTATGTCGGAATATGTTGCTTTAAAAGTATTAGAACATCAACACGGAAAAGAAAAAATGCGAACCTTTTTAAAAGATGCTTTAGATAAATATTTACTGCAAAGAACCTTAGAAAGAAAACGCGAAAATGCATTGATGTATAATGACGGACAAGGGTATATTCGATATCAAAAAGGTTCTCTGGTTTTTTATGCGTTGAGCGATTATATAGGCGAAGAAAAGTTAAACGGAGCTTTAAAAAAGTATGTTGAAAAAGTGAAATTTCAAGATCCTCCTTATACAACTTCCATACAAATGGTAGATTATATAAATAAAGTAACGCCAGATTCTTTAAAATACGTAATTAAAGATATGTTTAAAACGATCACATTGTATAGAAATAGGGTTTTAGACGCAAAAACTACTGAGTTAGAAAATGGAAAATACCAAGTAGAAATTGAGTTTGAAGTTTCTAAATATAGAAATGATGAAAAAGGAAAACGGTATTATGGAGAAAAAGTAGGAGATACATTGTCTTACAAAACTGCTGATATGAAAAAACCAATATTATCGGTGCCTTTAGCAGATTATATAGATATCGGTATTTTTACTGAAGAAGAAGTGAATGGTAAAAAGAAAGAAAAAGAACTTTATTTAAAGAAACATAAGATTACAAAAATCAATAATAAGCTGATACTTATTGTAGATAAAAAGCCGACTGAGGTTGGAGTGGATCCGTACAATAAATTAATTGATATCAATTCTAATGACAACCGAATGAAAGTAAATTGATTGTTGAAAATTAAAAAGTAAAAGCTCATGCGTTATTATATGTATGAGCTTTTTTTATTATAAAAATCTAACAAAATATAATACCTTTACATTCTTATCCTATTAAAGATGAAGAACCTTTTACTTCTGTTTTTATTATTCTTTTCATTAACTACATTAAGTCAAGTTAAAGATACTATTCCGCTGCCCGAAAAGTATATTTTAATAAAAGTAGGAGATACCTTAACAATTGATCTAGATGAAGTAAAATTATTACCAAAAACGAAATTCAAACAAAAAGAAGATATTAACTACTATTATTGGTTTAGAAAAAAAGTTTTTAAAGCCTATCCTTATGCTGTTCTTGCTTCTAAAAGATTAGATACATTAAACGCTAGGTTACTTAGAATAAAAAGTAAAAGAAGTAAGAAGAAGTACATTAAGATTGTTCAACGGTATTTAGAAGGTGAGTTTACCGAGCAATTAAAAAGTATGACAAGAACAGAAGGAAGAATCTTAATAAAGTTGATTTATAGACAAACAGGTAAAACAACATTCGATCAAATAAGAGACCTAAGAAGTGGTTGGAGTGCGTTTTGGTACAATACAACAGCAAATTTCTTTAAAATGTCGTTGAAGTCGGAGTATCATCCAGAAAGTGTTAATGAGGATTATTTAATTGAAGATGTTTTGCAACGAGCGTTTATTCAAGAAAGATTAATTGAGCAAAAACCCAAACTTAAAATCAATTTAGTGAAGATGTACGATACTTTTAAGGGTTATGTTGATGTAGAAGAGTATAAAAAGATGTTTGCCAAAAGAAAAAAATAGTCTTTTAAGGTGTGTTTTAGTTCTTAAATTTTTCATTTCATTTCATAAGTTATTGAATTTTAGAATATTGATTTTTTGAATAAAAAAAACTTCACTTTTCTTTGCTTTTATTCTTGGTTAAGAAGATATTTCTCGTATCTTTGCCGTCCGTTATTTCGGTATAAGTTCATTCAAAGTAGTGGTTCAAAAATAAATTAAAAAAAACTTTAAAAAAGTTTTTGTGTTAAGAAAAGAGTTTATACATTTGCACCCGCTTTGAGAGATAAGTAAAGTTCAGGTTAAGAAATAAGAGGAGTTTTGGAATAGTTTAAGGGATTAAATTAGTTAGTTCGAGTCTAACATTTCTACAAAGATTTAGTAAGATTATTGATTGATAAGATTGATTAATTGAAGCTAAAACGTTCATTGAAAATATTGAAATTGACAGCGTAAAACAAAGAGTAAGATTACATGATTTTTATAAATCATAATTCTTTTGAAACTATATCATCCAAATTATAAAAATATACGATGAAGAGTTTGATCCTGGCTCAGGATGAACGCTAGCGGCAGGCTTAACACATGCAAGTCGAGGGGTAACATTGTAGCTTGCTACAGATGACGACCGGCGCACGGGTGCGTAACGCGTATAGAATCTACCTTTTACTTAGGGATAGCCTTTAGAAATGAAGATTAATACCTTATAGTATTTTAGATCGGCATCGATTTAGAATTAAAGATTTATTGGTAAAAGATGGCTATGCGTCCTATTAGTTAGTTGGTGAGGTAACGGCTCACCAAGACAGCGATAGGTAGGGGTCCTGAGAGGGAGATCCCCCACACTGGTACTGAGACACGGACCAGACTCCTACGGGAGGCAGCAGTGAGGAATATTGGACAATGGGCGAGAGCCTGATCCAGCCATGCCGCGTGCAGGAAGACGGCCCTATGGGTTGTAAACTGCTTTTATACAGGAAGAAACACTCCCTCGTGAGGGAGCTTGACGGTACTGTAAGAATAAGCACCGGCTAACTCCGTGCCAGCAGCCGCGGTAATACGGAGGGTGCAAGCGTTATCCGGAATCATTGGGTTTAAAGGGTCCGCAGGCGGTCAATTAAGTCAGAGGTGAAATCCCATAGCTTAACTATGGAACTGCCTTTGATACTGGTTGACTTGAGTTATACGGAAGTAGATAGAATGTGTAGTGTAGCGGTGAAATGCATAGATATTACACAGAATACCGATTGCGAAGGCAGTCTACTACGTATATACTGACGCTCATGGACGAAAGCGTGGGGAGCGAACAGGATTAGATACCCTGGTAGTCCACGCCGTAAACGATGGACACTAGTTGTTGGGATTTATCTCAGTGACTAAGCGAAAGTGATAAGTGTCCCACCTGGGGAGTACGGTCGCAAGATTGAAACTCAAAGGAATTGACGGGGGCCCGCACAAGCGGTGGAGCATGTGGTTTAATTCGATGATACGCGAGGAACCTTACCAGGGCTTAAATGTGGTCTGACAGCTTTAGAGATAGAGTTTTCTTCGGACAGATCACAAGGTGCTGCATGGTTGTCGTCAGCTCGTGCCGTGAGGTGTCAGGTTAAGTCCTATAACGAGCGCAACCCCTACCGTTAGTTGCTAGCAGGTCATGCTGAGGACTCTAACGGGACTGCCTACGCAAGTAGAGAGGAAGGTGGGGATGACGTCAAATCATCACGGCCCTTACGTCCTGGGCTACACACGTGCTACAATGGTATGGACAATGAGCAGCCACTATGCAAATAGGAGCGAATCTATAAACCATATCACAGTTCGGATCGGAGTCTGCAACTCGACTCCGTGAAGCTGGAATCGCTAGTAATCGGATATCAGCCATGATCCGGTGAATACGTTCCCGGGCCTTGTACACACCGCCCGTCAAGCCATGGAAGCTGGGGGTACCTGAAGTCGGTCACCGTAAGGAGCCGCCTAGGGTAAAACTGGTAACTAGGGCTAAGTCGTAACAAGGTAGCCGTACCGGAAGGTGCGGCTGGAACACCTCCTTTCTAGAGAAAAGATGGTGAGTTACGAAAGAAGATTTTACTCTTTGCTGTTAATTTTAAACAAATACTAAATATTTAAGCTATTATAGTCTCGTAGCTCAGCTGGTTAGAGCGCTACACTGATAATGTAGAGGTCGGCAGTTCGAGTCTGCCCGAGACTACTAATTTTTAGATATTTAAGGAAATTTTAGAAGTTGGGAAACCAGTTTACAGTACGCAGTATGCAGTACCCAGTACATCACGTAATAACTGATTGCTGAACACTGATTACTGATTACTAAAAAACGGGGGATTAGCTCAGCTGGCTAGAGCGCCTGCCTTGCACGCAGGAGGTCATCGGTTCGACTCCGATATTCTCCACAATCCAGTAAACAGTCACAGTTTACAGTAAGCAGTTCACTGCCTACTGCAGCTGAGCACTGAATACTAAGGAAAAAGTTCATTGACATATTGGTATAATGATATCGTAAGAATCAAATAGATAGAGAAGGTTTAGACTTTTAATTAAGTTTAAGCAAAATTTTATAAAAATAATAAAAGAGCTCGTTGTAGAAGTGATTCTACAGCAAAAAGTACAATAAGCTAAATAAGGGCGTATGGCGGATGCCTAGGCTCTCAGAGACGATGAAGGACGCGATAAGCTGCGAAAAGTTACGGGGAGAAGCACATATTTTATGATCCGTAAATATCCGAATGGGGCAACCCGGCATGTTGAAGACATGTCACCTAGTAATAGGAGTAAACCCGGTGAACTGAAACATCTAAGTAACCGGAGGAAGAGAAAACAATAGTGATTCCGTTAGTAGTGGCGAGCGAACGCGGAACAGCCCAAACCAAAGTTGTTACGGCAATTTTGGGGTTGTAGGGCCACAATATTCGAAACTAAGTGAATTAGAACTGTTTGGAAAGACAGACCAAAGAGGGTGATAGTCCCGTATAAGTAAGCGAAGTTTAGATAGTGGTACCCTGAGTAGTGCGGGACACGAGTAATCCTGTATGAATCCACCGGGACCATCCGGTAAGGCTAAATACTCCTGAGAGACCGATAGTGAACTAGTACCGTGAGGGAAAGGTGAAAAGAACCCTAAGTAAGGGAGTGAAAGAGATCCTGAAACCGTACGCCTACAAGCGGTCGGAGCACATTTACTGTGTGACGGCGTGCCTTTTGCATAATGAGCCTACGAGTTACTGTTTCTAGCAAGGTTAAATGTTTAAGACATGGAGCCGGAGCGAAAGCGAGTCTGAATAGGGCGCATAGTTAGTAGTAGTAGACGCGAAACCGGGTGATCTACCCATGGGCAGGTTGAAGCTGTGGTAACACATAGTGGAGGACCGAACCAGTTGACGTTGAAAAGTCTTTGGATGACCTGTGGGTAGGGGTGAAAGGCCAATCAAACCCGGAAATAGCTCGTACTCCCCGAAATGCATTTAGGTGCAGCGTTGTGGTAAAGTTTTATAGAGGTAGAGCTACTGATTGGATGCGGGGGCTTCACCGCCTACCAATTCCTGACAAACTCCGAATGCTATAAAATATACACAGCAGTGAGGGCATGGGTGCTAAGGTCCATGTCCGAGAGGGAAAGAACCCAGACCATCAGCTAAGGTCCCAAAATATATGTTAAGTTGAACTAACGAGGTGAAACTGCTTAGACAGCTAGGATGTTGGCTTGGAAGCAGCCATTCATTTAAAGAGTGCGTAACAGCTCACTAGTCGAGCGGTTTTGCATGGATAATAATCGGGCATAAACATATTACCGAAGCTATGGATTTGTAATTTATTACAAGTGGTAGGGGAGCATTGTAACCTGCGTAGAAGGTGTACTGTAAGGTATGCTGGAGTGGTTACAAAAGAAAATGTAGGCATAAGTAACGATAATGCGGGCGAGAAACCCGCACACCGAAAGACTAAGGTTTCCTCAGCGATGCTAATCAGCTGAGGGTTAGTCGGGTCCTAAGGCGAATCCGAAGGGAGTAGTCGATGGATAACAGGTTAATATT